>CAYOUP010000073.1:0-11032 GCA_964407125.1 uncultured Hyphomicrobiaceae bacterium
TACACCGGTTCGATTCCGGTCGTCGCCTCCAGCATTTCCCAAATAAAATCCACGAAGTTCCGGTCAGGTCATGCCGCAGTGAGACACATCTGGAGAAAGCCTAAATATTTAAAAGGCGTAGCCTGAACCTTGCGTTGCTGTCATATCGACCGATCATAATGCGTGGAAGCGCGAATAAGTCGCTGTCTGATTTGCAAAGACCTATGTCGCCGACAGCAGATTGGTATCCGAGTTTTTTGACTACGACCTTTACGTTTTCATTATAATTATTGTTTGGGTAGGCAAAATGTTGAACTGGCTGACCTGTCCATTGTTCCAGTAATTGCCGCGATCGAATCAGGCTCTTTTCAACATCTGCAATGGATATTTTATCCAGCAGAGAGTGACAATGGCTGTGTGACCCTATCGTGATCCACTTGCTTGAGGCCAGATCCTGCAACTGTGACACAGACATTGGGGCCAATGGCTTAAATGATCGCCCATTCTGGGACGGGGGCACCTGGCTAATAATCAGATCCGTGAGTTCGCGGCGTCTATCCTCTGGGACACCCTTCAACGTCTCTAGCAGCGAGGATATTTGCATCCATTTCCTGACGCCTGGCTCGGGGCCGATCGTCCAGCTCTGTAAGCCAACGTCACGCAAATCAATATGAATGACATCCGGGTTTTGCAGTGAATTCATGATCTTATCGAACCAATACGGTTCGCCGGCCTCGATCTGGCCGGTTGCAACGTAAACGGTTGCAGGGATTTTATTGCTCTCTGCATAGGGCAGAAGCAGGTCGTAAAGCCCAACCTCACCATCATCGAATGTCAAAACCGCGCGGGGACGTCTGGGCGATGTAAAAGTTGGATCAAGCGCTTCATCCAGACTCACGATGTCATAGTCTGACTGCAGGATTTTAACCTGCTCGCCAAAGTCCCTTATTCTTAGAGCTGTCCATGCATCGATAGGATCGTCATCCGGGCGCAAAGTATGATAGCAAAGTATCGTTATCGGATGAGATTTAAGCTTTTGCGACTGTAAAAAATTATAGGGCCAATCACTGCTGAGTATATCAACGCCAAGCTTTTTGGCTGCGTCTTTTGCTTTTGCCAACTGCATGATGAGTGCCTGCGAATATTTGGCGTCTGGATCAACGTTTTCGAAGTAAACTGCAAGTGACCCGATTTCACTATCAATATCGTGCGTTGACGTTAACGATCCAGAGCGGACCATGGGAGTCTGTTGTTCACCAGCATTTATGTGAGCGATTTGCTTGTGTTGGATGAATTCATGTCAAGTCACTTGAATTAAACAAATATTGATCAGCTCTAAACTGGCGCGAGTGTTATGCATTTGCATATAACGGCCGAACGAAAATCGCGTTGACCGGTTTCCTGAATCCAACCGGCTTTCCGAACCGATCAACCTGAACTGATTGACATAAAGACCAAAATCCTAGGAGTTTACCATATGTCTAGCCGCCTTCCTCTCCTGGCTGCTGTGTTTGCCTTGACCTTCATGGCTGGCAGTCCCGCAATGTCCGCCGACGCCGATCCGGACGCGATCATCAAATATCGCAAAGGTGTTATGGACGCCATTGGTGCCAAGACCGGTGCGCTGGTCGCTATTCTGAAGGGTGACGTCGATCTGAAAGATGCGCTCGCTCCGAATGCCGAGGCTCTTGCTGCATCGGCGAATGCGGCCGTCATTACCGGAGCTTTCAGGCAGAATACGGACGGGCAGGGCAACGAGCAGACCAAGGCAACGGCCAAGATCTGGGAAAACTGGGACCGTTTCGAGAAAGCGGCGAACGATCTCCAGGCAGCGGCTCTCGATATCAGCAAGGCTGCGGCGGCAGGTGAGCTGACCTCTTTCGATCAGCTCAAGCCCGTTCTGTCGCAATGTGGCGTCTGCCATAAGGATGCCGGCTTCCGCAACTGACCGCCGCCGGATGACATAGCCAGATGCGCCGGAGGCAAATTCCGGCGCGTTTTCTACACCTCGGAAAGCGCGTCAGATCGTATAAATGTAATAGGCAAGCGCAGAAGCAGCTGCGATTGCTGTGATGGCAAGAAACGGATTGCGTTCGCGAACCGGCTCAGCCTGCACGGCGTCGTGAAAAGAAACCTGCTTTCTGCCTGTTATCATCGGCAAAATAAGATCCTCACGCCTGACAAACAGGTAATACAACACAGCCGCGACATGCAATGCGATCAGCATGAGCAACAGGTTTGAATTCGTTTTGTGAAACTCGGTTGCCAGACGATTGAAATCACTGCTGACGAATTTTACGAGCGGGCCTTCTGTGTAAATGTCGTCGCTGGCGAACAGCCCGGTTGCCCCCTGAACCGCAACCAGCGCCAGAAGGGCAATGACGGATAGCGCGCCGATTGGGCTATGGCCGATCATGGGCCGGAATCGCGGCGCCTTGCTGTTACGGATATAGGCAATGATCGTTTTCGGACCTCGAATGAAGCGGTGAAACTGCGCCGTGCGCGATCCAAAGATGCCCCAGAGCAGCCGGAATACGAGGAGTCCCAAGACAATGATGCCACTCGCCGTATGGATCTCCATCTCGCCTTGGTCTGCCGAAATGAAGCTGACGAGAATGGCGATACCAAGCGCCCAATGGAACAGGCGCGTATAGATATCCCAGACTTTGACCGGGCGGATGCCGGAAAATGTTCGCTCTTGCATGATCTGTCGGATTACGTTGTTTTTGCATTGTCTATAGATGAGAAATTGCATGGGCGGGGATGATCAGGCAAATTACGATTTGGCCAAGTAACCATCTTTTGAACGCACTGCACCAATGCGGCCTACCCTATATTAATCAACGGTTCTTGGGCTCCCTGCATGAAAGGAACAATGGCTTGAACCCGGTCAAGAATGTATCCGATCTTTCATTGATTGATCACGGTCACGGCGACGCCTTCGCCGCCAGAATCGGGCAGTTTGCGCCGCATATCGGCCTGGAAAAGCTCGGTTGCCGTTTCGTTGTCGTTCCGCCCGGCAAGAAAGCCTGGCCATTTCACAACCATCACGTCAATGAGGAGATGTTCGTCATCCTCGAAGGCACCGGAACGCTGCGTTACGGGCCTGACAGATATCCCGTGAGGGCAGGGGACGTCATTGCCTGTCCCACAGGCGGGCCGGAAACCGCGCATCAACTCATTGCTTCCGATGACGGTGAGCTGCGTTACCTCGCGATCAGCACGATGCTTCAGCCGGACATTGGCGAATATCCCGATAGCGGCAAGTTCATTGTCATGTCCGGCAGCCCGCCCGGCGGCAGCAAGGAACAGCGTTTGCTCCACTTTGTCGGGCGCAAGGAAAGCGCGATCGACTATTGGGACGGCGAATAAGCGTGATCCAGCGACTACATAAGGGCGCTTTTCTGAGCGCCCTTATCATTGCATTGCGAATTCGCGGCGATAAATAGCGAGAGGACCTTGGCAAATCGCCCGAGATCAACAAAGATCGCGGCAATGAAAAACAAACTCGTCATTCGCCTTGCACGCCTCTCCGATGTTCCGGCGATCGCAGAACTCAGCCGCAAGAGCTACGATACACCTGACTGGGATTACGAACGTGCAGCCCGGTCGCAGATCAACAATTTTCCCGAAGGCCAGTTCGTCGCCGAATTTGGCGGCGAGATCGTCGGCACAGCTGCAACTTTCATCATCGATGAAGGGGCTGCACTAAAACCCCATAGCTGGGATGAGATTACCGGCAACGGGCTCGCATCACGCCACGATCCGGACGGCGATTATCTCTATGGTATGGGCGTCTGCGTCGACAAGCGCTTCAGACGTCTGCGTATCGGACAACGGCTTTATGATGCAAGGCGCAGATTGTGCGAGGAATGGAAGCTGAAAGGCATCGTGTTTGGCGGCCGTATGCCGGGCTATGCGCGCAAGCGGAACCAGTTCAAGACGCCCGAGGCGTATCTCGTGGCAGTGCAGGAGCGTCAGACGCGGGACAGCACCATTCAGTTTCACCTCTCCAACGGCTTCGAACCGATTGGCGTTATCCGGAATTATGACCCGGACGATCACGAGTCGCTCGGCTATGCGGTGCATTGGGTCTGGCATAATCCGCTCGCGGAGGAAACGCGCGCCGATAAATCCTCACCCCAGAGCCTCACCACCCAGGACACGGTCCGTGTGGCGACGGTCCAGTTCCAGATGCGCGGGATCAAAGCGAAGGAGGAATTCGCCACCCAGATCGAATATTTCGTCGATGTCGCCGCCGATTATCGCGCCGACTTCGTGGTCTTCCCGGAGCTTTTCACCCTTGAGCTCTTGTCGCTGGAACATAAAGCGCTGTCGGCTGAGCAAGCTGTCGAGCGGTTGACCGAATATACGGCCTGGTACAAGGAATTCATGAGCGAGCTGGCGGTGAGCTATAACATCAATATTATCGGCGGCTCGCACCCGACCAAGGATTTGCAGAGCGATCTGAAGAACATCGCCTTCGTCTTCCTGCGGGACGGCTCCGTGCATTCGCAGGAGAAGATCCATCCGACGCCGAACGAGTCCTACTGGTGGAACATGAAAGGCGGCACGGCGCTGAACGCCATCAACACCGACTGCGGCCCAATCGGCGTGCTGATCTGCTATGACGCCGAATTTCCCGAGCTCGCCCGCCATCTGATCGACCAAGGCGCGATGATCCTGTTCGTGCCGTTCTGCACAGACGAGCCGCGCGGTTATCTGCGCGTGCGTTACTGCTGCCACGCCAGGGCGATCGAGAACCAGTGCTATGTCGTTCTGTCCGGCGTTGTCGGAAATCTGCCGAATGTCGAGAATATGGACATCCACTATGCGCAGAGCTGTATTCTGACGCCGTGCGATTTCGCATTCGCGCGGGACGGCGTCGCCGCCGATACCGGGGCGAATACGGAGACGATCGCCTTTGCCGATTTGCGGCTTGCCGATCTGCGTGTGGCCCGCGCCTCGGGGACGGTGCGGAACTACAAGGACCGCCGCTTCGATCTCTATCGCGTCAATTGGGGGCGGCGGGCGTCATAGCGGAAGACTGGCCGAACCCTCAAATATACCGCGTTGGCCGTATCGCAGGGGCTCAGCATGCCCAAGGCAACGAGACGTTGCATCCTTTTATGTCTGGTGTAGAGTGTGCCGTCTGACTGCGCTGCGGTGCACGCTCGTTTTCACGGCGCTTTCTTTTTTCCTCGCACCAGTCCCCATGCGGGTTATGACATGTTGTACTCACAAGAACAGGGGCCATTCGGCCAATGACATCGAAACTCGACATCACTTTCGGACAGATCAGCGAGAGATCGGCTCGCATCTGCGTTGCCCTTTGCCAGGCAGATGGAGCAATGCCGCCCACGCTGAAGGCGATAGATGAAGAATCCGGCGGCACTGTCTCGCGCGCGATGGATATTGCGAAATTCGATGGCGGCAAGAAAGATGTGCTCGACCTGGTCGCACCAGAAGGGCTGGACCTGGATCGCCTGATCCTCATCGGACTTGGATCGATTGGGAAATATAAGGAAGAGGACTGGCTGGCGCTTGGCGGCCGTATCAAGGCACAGCTTTCGGTGGCGAAGGCCACATCTGCGGACGTTCTCCTTGAGACGGCAGGCGAGAAGACAATCTCGGGACAGAACGCATCACTGGTTGCTCTCGGCGCAATGCTGCGAGCCTATGAATTCAAGAAGTACAAGAAAAAGAAGAAAAAGAAAGGCGACGAAGAGGATGATGACAGCGACGTAAATACGCTCTCAGCGCTGAAAATCCTTTGCAAGGCACCGGACGACGCAAAAGCCGGCTTTACGGATTCGAGCGCGATCGGTGAAGGCGTCGCATTGGCGCGCAATCTCGTCAATGAACCGGCCAACATATTGACGCCGAAGGAGTTTTCCGAGCGTGTCGCGGCACTTTCCGACGCCGGGCTTCAAATCGAAATTCTCGACAAGGACAAGCTGGCGGAGATCGGCATGCGGGCGCTTCTGGCCGTAGGGCAGGGCAGCGCTGAACCGAGTTATGTCGCGATCATGCGCTGGAACGGCGCGCCAGACACGGACGCCAAGCCGCTGGTTCTGGTCGGAAAAGGCGTGTGCTTCGATACGGGCGGCATTTCGATCAAGCCTGCCATCGGCATGGAAGAAATGAAGGGCGACATGGGTGGCGCCGCCGCCGTCACCGGCGCAATGCTGACGCTTGCGCGTCGCGAAGCCAAGCTCAACGCGATCGGCATTATCGGGCTGACCGAGAACATGCCGAGCGGCACGGCGATTCGCCCCGGCGATATTGTCGAGTCCCTGTCGGGCCAGACGATCGAGGTTATCAACACCGATGCGGAAGGTCGTCTCGTGCTTGCCGACATCATGTGGTACGCGCAGGAGCACTTCAAACCCAAGGCCATGATCACGCTGGCAACGCTGACCGGTGCGATCATCGTCGCTCTCGGCAAGGAACATGCCGGCATGTTCGCCAATGATGATGATCTTGCAGAACAGCTCAACGAGGCTGGGAACGAGACCGGCGACAAGGTCTGGCGTCTCCCGCTCGGGCCGAAATATGACAAGCTGCTCAGTTCGAAATTCGCCGACATGAAGAATATCGGCGGCCGGACTGCCGGGTCGATCACAGCGGCGCAGTTCCTGCAGCGTTTCGTGAAGAACGGCACGATGTGGGCGCATCTCGATATTGCCGGAACCGCGATGGGATCGCCGTCAACGGAGATCAACCGGAGCTGGGGATCGGGCTATGGCGTGATGCTGCTGAACCGGCTGGTGCACAAATTTTACGAAAATTAGGGTGGTCACAGACGGCTAAGTGGTTGTTTTTCCATAATATACCTTATGCGAATCGCTATTTACCAGCTGTCAATCATTATTTCCGGGTGCTCCCATGCCGCAGGACAGCCAAAAATCTGATCTCGGCACCAGCCAGAGCGTGCCAGAGGCTATTGCCGAACTGAACGCTAAGGCCGAGAGCGGCCAGCAGTTGACCATCGCGGATTTGATCACGCTCATGGCGGTGCTGCGGGACAAGGAGCATGGCTGCCCGTGGGATGTGGAACAGGATTTCGCCAGCATAGCGCCCTATACCATCGAGGAAGCTTATGAGGTCGCCGATGCCATTGCGCGCAGCGATCTTTACGACCTCAAGGACGAGTTGGGCGACCTGCTGCTTCAGGTCGTTTATCACGCACAAATGGCTGAGGAAGCTGGAGAATTCGATTTCTCTGCTGTCGCAAATACAGTCACGTGCAAGATGATCAGACGCCATCCGCATGTCTTCGGCGATGAGGACGCAAAAGCCGCGGGCGCAGTGCGTGGCTTGTGGGACCGGATCAAGGCCGAGGAAGCCGCTGCAAAGGTTGCTGCAAAAGGCGATGCTCCAGCGAAGGAAAGCGCTCTCGATGGTGTCCCACTCAACCTCCCTGCCCTCATCCGTTCGGTGAAAATTCAGAAACGCGCCGCAAAAACAGGTTTCGACTGGGGGGAACTCCCTCCAATATTGGATAAATTGAGGGAAGAACTATCAGAGCTTGAAGAAGAAATCACCGAAGGTAATCAAACAAAAATAAAGGAAGAATTTGGCGATCTGCTCTTCGTCATGGCGAACCTCGGACGGCGCCTTTCGATCGATCCGGAACAGGCGTTGAGCGAGGCAAATTACAAGTTCGCCCGCCGTTTTCACCACATCGAGAAGCGTCTGGAGGAGATGGCTCGCCCGATCGAGGACGCCACGCTCGACGAGATGGAAGCCTTATGGACCGAGGCGAAACGGAAAGAACGCGGACACGACTGATCGCTAGTGGTTCGACCGAAACATTTGCATCCCCGTGCAGCGCCCACATTTGCAAATGTTTCGGTCACGAGAACCACTAGTTAACTATATGCTTCTAGTGGAGCTTATTGAATTTGACATTTGAAGATGAACTCAACCGCAACCGGGACTCAAATGTCAAATTCGCTCCACTAGTCTCACAGCGGGATATTGAAAACCCTGGAGGGGCGCAATTCGCCTTTCGAGACCTCACCGAGCGCGACGAGCTTGCCGCGCGTGGTCGCATAGATCATGCCCTTGTGAATGGGCGCGTCGCGTCCGCGCAGGATGATGGACTTGCCGCGCCGGAGCATTGAGGCGTCGGATGTGTCGACCGCAAGGGCGGGGATGCCGTCGAGTGCGGTCTGCACCGGCATGATATGCCCCATCAGCGCCTCGCGGCTGTTTTCCTCAGCCGCGGCGAAAGCTTCCAGCGCATCGAGTGTGACCGCGTTGTCCTCATGGAACGGGCCGACGCCCGTGCGGCGAAGCTCCGTGACATGGCCGTAGCAGCCCATCATCCGGCCCAGATCGCGGGCGAGAGCGCGGACATAGGTGCCCTTGCCGCATTCGGCCTCGAACACGCATTCGTCCTTCGAGCCACATTCCACGATGTCAAGCCGGTTCACGGTGACAGGCCGGGCGGCGATTTCGAAATCCTCGCCTTCCCGCGCGAGATCGTAAGCGCGTTCGCCCTCGATCTTGATCGCGGAGTAGCGCGGCGGCGTCTGCATGATCTCGCCACGAAAGGTCTCAAGCGCGTCTTCGATGGCCGCGCGTTCCGGGCGCTCCTCGCTGGAGTGAACGGGCTTGCCTTCGGAGTCGTCCGTGTCGGTCTCCACGCCCCAGCGCACCTTGAAGCGGTAATGCTTGGTCCCGTCGACAGCATGGGGAATGGTTTTCGTCGCCTCGCCGAAAGCGATGGGCAGAACGCCGGTCGCAAGCGGATCAAGCGTGCCCGCATGCCCGGCCTTGGCGGCATTATAGATCCGCTTGACCTTGTTCAGGACGTGGGTCGAGGTCATGAATTGCGGCTTGTCGAGAATGAGCCAGCCATGAATCGGTAAGCCTTTACGTCGGCCCATAGGTCGTCTCCGGCAATTGCCTGTTTGAAGGCGCGTCAACCTTCGGCGATGTTAGCGCCTGTTAACAACATAACGATGATCGGATCAGCCAAGGTCGCGTTTGACGGCGGGCGACTGCAGGATTTCGTCGATACGCTTGGCTTGGTCGAAGCTGTCGTCAATCTGAAAGGACAGATTGGGCATGTATTTCAGTTTGACGCGCTTGGCAAGTTCGCCGCGCAAATATTTCTGATGGCGTGACAGGGCAGTGCGAAGCCGGGCCGCATCGTCAGTGCCGAAAGGCACGGTGTAGATCGTGGCATTGCGCAAATCGGGGCTGACGCGGACTTCGGTCACGGTCACGCTATGGCTGTTGAGACCCGGTTCGATGAATTCCAGCCGCATCAGAATGTCGGTGAAGGCATGCCGGATCATTTCGCCGACGCGGAGCTGGCGCTGGGTGGGACCTTTGACATCAGTGTGTTTCGACATGGTGGCCTCGATCGGCGCTCTATAATCTTTAATATCATCGCACCGCCCCCTCTATTGCCGGAAGAGGGCGGCACTCCGCCTTGAGAAAGTGAAGATATACGCGTCAACCGGACAATGCCGGCCGCGCCCGCCCTAGTGGTTCAAATCTATCGCTTCGAACCACTATTTTTTGGCCTGTGGATCAAATTGACATGACATTTGAATATGTTAGCGACTTTCCAAGCCTGCAGCATCCGAGACTCAAATGTCATGTTTGATCCACTAGAGCGAACGCGCAATCTTCTCGACGCGGAAGCACTCGATAACGTCGCCCTGCTTCAGGTCGTGATAGTTCTCGAAGCCCATGCCGCATTCCTGGCCGGCCTGAACCTCCTTGACCTCATCCTTGAAGCGCTTGAGCGTCGACAGCTTGCCTTCGTGGATCACGACGTTGTCGCGGATCAGGCGGACATTGGCGCCACGTTCGACACGGCCTTCCGTGACCCGGCAACCGGCGATATTGCCGACCTTGGAGATGTTGAACACTTCCAGGACCTCTGCATTGCCGAGGAAGGTCTCGTGCAGCGTCGGATCGAGCAGGCCGGACATGGCCGCTTTCACATCATCGAGCAGATTGTAGATGATGTTGTAATAGCGGATTTCCACATTGGCTTTGTCGGCGGCTTCCTTGGCCTGTGCGCCTGCGCGGACATTGAAGCCGATCACGGCGGCTTGCGAAGCCGCTGCCAGCGAGATGTCGGACTCGGTAATGCCGCCCACGCCGGAATGAATGATCCGTGCGGCAACTTCATCGGTGCTGATCTTGGCGAGCGCCGCGTCGATCGCTTCGACCGAACCCTGCACGTCGCTCTTGATGACGAGCGGGAACTCCTTCAGGCCATTTTCGCCAAGCTGGCTCATCATCTGTTCGAGCGAGCTGCGCGTTCCCGCACCGACCGATTTCAGATCGCGGAGCTTGCGCTGGCGGTATTCCGTCAGCTCGCGCGCGCGGGATTCGCTCTCCACGACGGCAAGCTGATCGCCTGCTTCCGGCGCGCTGTTGAATCCGAGCACCTCGACGGGAACGGACGGCCCGGCCTCCACGACATGTTCGCCGTGATCGTCGATGAGTGCGCGCACACGGCCCCATGCCCGGCCCGCCACGATGATCTGGCCGACCTTCAGCGTACCGCGCTGGACGAGGATCGTGCCGACCGGACCGCGGCCGCGTTCGAGCTTGGCCTCGATGACGACGCCCTCAGCCGGGCGGTTCGGGTTCGCCTTCAGCTCAAGAATTTCGGATTGGAGATGAATGGCTTCGAGCAGCTTCTCCAGACCAAGCTTCTTGATTGCCGAGACCTCGACTTCGAGCGTGTCGCCGCTCATGCTTTCAACCACGATCTCATGCTGCAAAAGTTCTGTACGAACCTTTTGCGGATCGGCGCCGGTCTTGTCGATCTTGTTGATGGCAACGATGATCGGCACCTGAGCGGCGCGGGCATGGTTGATCGCTTCGATCGTCTGCGGCATGACGCCATCGTCTGCTGCAACGACGAGAATGACGATATCAGTCACTTTCGCACCGCGAGAACGCATGGCGGTGAACGCGGCATGGCCCGGCGTGTCGATGAAGGTAATCGGATCGCCTGCATCGGTGCGGACCTGATAGGCGCCGATATGCTGGGTGATGCCGCCGGCTTCGCCCG
>CAYOUP010000074.1:0-10990 GCA_964407125.1 uncultured Hyphomicrobiaceae bacterium
CGCGTGTCCTGCGTGGCCTTGGTCCCAATGATGTGCCGCTCAGGATTTCGGAAACACCGTGGTGGATACGCCGCCATGAAGGCGAAGTCCGCCCCAGCGCGTTCAAAGATCCGCGCGTCGGTTCGAAAGCGAACTGCGTTGCCTGTCACCGGGATGCCGATCAGGGCTACTACGGGGACGACTGAGAATTAAGGCCTGTCCCGGTAAGTCCGCTCAAGCGCGGGCCAACGCCTGACATCTGTGTCAGGCAACCGGGATCACTCAACAGATCCAAACGGTTTAGGGCGTGTTCATCCCAACGGGTATCACTTTTCGTTTCCCATTGAGATGAACACGCTCTAAATCCTTTGCGCTTCGCATAATGGCGGGTAACTTCAATTATGAAACGGATACATCCAGTATTCTTTTTGATTTCTATCAACGATACGATGTATTGACTCCTCGACGTCGATGATAGTCATGGAGTTGTGTTAATGCTTAAATGGATTGCTGTAATATTCGTTTTCCTGGCCACCCCGATTCAGATCAGTGTAGCCGAGCCAACCATTGATGGATGGGACGCAATCTCCGTCACCTCCGAGGCGAAGGTGGTCAGTAAGAAAACCGCCATCCTTGTCGCGAATAGTCATTATACCAAGGTCGCCCCACTTGCCGCGCCGCCCAATGACGTGGCGGCGATGTCCTCACGGCTTGCAGAGCTTGGCTTCGAAACCATCATCCTTCGCGATCCGACCTCGGCCGACCTCATGCATGCGATCGCTACCGTGAACCCGAAGGATGGCCGCGGCTCGCTGCTGGCGTTCTATTATTCGGGCCATGCGGGCGCCATCGATGGCGAGAACAGCATTGTCCTAACCGGATATGATCCCCACGACGGGATGGAGACGGATCAAATCATCCCCCTGCAAACCGTTCTTACGCTGCTTGCCGCCGCCGATTTCGAGAAGGTGTTCGTCGCCTTCGATGCTTGCAGGAACATCATCGCGAGTGAGGCGCTGAGGTCTGAGAAAACCGGCGACGCGGGGGGCCGCTCGCTTCCGTCGATCCGTGGTTTTGCGCGCTCGGATGACGATTTCCGGGCGCTGAACCGGCGGGAGTATGCCGTGCTCTTCTCGACGAGCCACGGCGAAATCGCGCTGGATAGCACTGTTGGCGGAATCAGCCCGTTCACCAAAGCGTTCCTGCTGGCTCTGGGGCGCGAAAGCTCCTTTGTGCCCGCAATGCTTCTCGCGAAGCGGCTCACCGAGGAGATCACCAAAGACGCTCAATCGCCGGACATTCGCATCAAGTGGAACGCTGATCTGGCGTATGCGCGCGCCTCTGCGGTCGTCAATCGTGCGACGTATTTCCTCAATGAGCGGATTACCTCTGCCGAAATGGCTGGCGCGGATGTGGATCTGTCAAAGCTTACGACAATCAAGAAAGATTATATTGATCAAACCATTCTTACGCTGCGTGATCAGGACTTCAAGGACTGTCAGACGGGCTGGAAAAGCAACCTGTTCTGGTCATCCGATGTCCTGAATATCGGATACTGTTACCTGCCAAGGATCGGTTACCAAGCAAACGGGAATGGCCGGTCCGCTTTTGGCGAATCCCAGACCGGCGCCATCTACAATACCGGCAAATACGGAAGCGCTGCCTGGGAATTCGATCTCGACTTTGATGGCGTTCCTGAACGGATGGAAGCGTCATTCCGCAATGCCGATATGGCCCTCGTAGTGACGGCGAGGACGAGCGACTTCGAGTTTCGAGGTTTGATCGGCCCGAATATCGACTTCGTTGGGCTGCATGATTTCAATAAGGACGGCGTTCTTGATATCTACCTCGCTTATTCGATGTTCAACTTCACCAATGGCAGTGAGCTGGTGATCCTCGATGGCAAAGCCATTTCCAAACATTTGAAATCTTTGTTGAAATGCCAGTCGCGAGAAAATGCGAAAAATGCCGGATGCCAGGAGCAGGCAAAGGTGAGAGCGGGAATGAAAGGATCGCTTTTCACTCATGATCTCGATGAGGGGTATTACGGTGCCGACATTCTCCAGGCGGCGCTTTATGTCGATTGGAACATCAAAGATTGGCAGGTGGACGAGACGGGCGCGCTGAAGCTCACGACCTATAGCCCGACCTGGGTTTACGAGCGGTTCCAGCCGGACAATTACATGATGGACAAAGTCGTTGCCTTCAACAAAGCGACGGGTAAGCTCGATATTTCGCTAAGCGGCAAGACCGACAAAGAGCTTTCGGTGCTGTCGCCAGCGGCGCGGATAAGGACACTCAATTGAGTGTGAAGCGTGTTCGCGTCAGAATTTCTCTTAGCCGAAGCGGCGCACCAAAATGTGCATCTCTTCCGACGCCTGGCGCTGGCAAGGGCATAGCCGCCCGGGAGGGCGGGGATACCCCGTCCGGCTGCTGCCCGGTGAGTTAAAGATGACTAGACGCCCTCTGAGAGTCGACCATTCAGAGGTTCGCTAAGTCAGCCAGAGGACCAGCGATGGTGCGGCTATGATAATGGCCGTCACCACAAGATCGGCAACGAAGAACGGGGCGACCCCTTTGAAGACCTGAAGCGTGGTGACATACTGCTGAGCCACGTTTCGTATGACAAAAACGTTCAGGCCGACCGGCGGCGTGATCATCCCGATCTCAAGCAGTTTCACGACCAGTACGCCGAACCAGACCAGGCTGATACCCTCGGAATTGAGGATGGGAATGAAAACCGGAAGAGTGACGAGCATCGCCCCGAAAGGCTCCATGAACATCCCAAGAAACAGATAGATCAAAACGATGATGAACATCAGTTCGGCATAGCCGATATCCGCCGCCTGAACCTGGGACGACAGGAAGCCGGAGAGCCCGGTGAGCCCCAGAAAACGTGTGAACATCGCCGCGCCAATGCCGATGATCAGGAGCGATGTAGTCGTCGTCAGCGTCTCCAGCAGGGCCTCACGGATTACCCTGCCGGTAAGGCGCCCCGCCGCTGCCGAGATCAGGATCGCACCGGCGGCGCCGACCGCGCCCGCCTCCGTCGCCGTAAAGAATCCCGAAAACAGGCCGCCGAAAACGATCACGATCAGAACCAGCACTGCCCAGACCTGCCGCAGCGCCTCCACCGCGCCAATCTCTTTATCCTCCAGGGGACGGCGTGGGACGAGGTCGGGGCGTAGCCACGCGAAAGTCAGAATGACCAGTGAATAGCCTATGGCCGTCATTATGCCGACGGAAATGCCGCCGAGAAAAACCTTGGTGATCGAGGTCTCAGAAAAGACGCCATAGACGATCATCAGGATCGACGGGGGAATCAAGGCGCCGATCGTCCCTCCCGCGGCAATGGATCCCGCTGCCAGCGACGGCGCATAGCCTGCCTTGAGCATTTCGGGAATCGCAATCCGTCCCATTGAGGCGGCGGTAGCCAGCGACGACCCGCAGACGGCGGCGAAGGCCGAGCAGGCAAAAATTGAGGAGATGGCAAGCGCCCCGGGTATGCGTCTGAGCAGTGCCTTCGCCGCCACGAACAGACCGGCGGTCAACTGCGCATGATAGGCGACGAAACCCATCAGGAGGAACATCGGAACCGCGCTCAGCGTCCAGCTGGCCGCAAAACTGTAGGGCGTGTTGGACAGGACGCCGAGCGCCGGGGTGAAGCCCAGAAGCGAAGCGATCCCGCCGAAGGAGACAACAATCAGCGCGAGCGCCACGGGCACCCGCATAAACAGCAGCAGCAGCAGCGCCACGATACCCCAGATGCCGGTTTCCACGCTCATGTTACGTGCGCCTCAGCAGAACGGTGATGGTGCGCAGAAATGTCACGGCACCAGCAAGGGCAAAACCCGCGGGTGGCAGGAAGTATGTGGGCCAGACCGCAATCTGGTTACCAAGCACGTCAACGAAAGTGCCGATGCGCCAGTTTTTGAGTGCATCCGCCCAAGTCACGTTTGCCAGCACGAAATACACCGCTGTTGTCAGCAGGGACACGGCAAGCTCGGATAGCTGCACGAACCGAGGCGATGCGATCGCATCGAGAATCTCGACCCGCACCATGCCGCCACGTCGCTCGACCCATGCGAGCGGCAGAAATGCAATGGCAACCATATAGTAGCGCGATGCAATCTCGTTAGTTGCGGGGATCGGACGGTCCAGGAGATTTCGGGTCAGGACGTCGGTGGCAACATGCAACAACAAGGCAGCCACACCAATCGCGCCGATCAAGGCAAGACCCTGCGTCAGACGGTCAGCCGCACGATCGAGAGTGTCCATGTCCGTGCCCCCCAGGATATTGGGGCCGGCGCATTATCATGCGCCAACCCCGTCGCTCTTACTTGCCGTAGCTGGCGAGGTCGACTTTGCTCCAGACCTCATCCCAGACCTTCTGGATCATCGCGTCGCGGTCATGGTTGACCTCTTTCGAGATCGCTTCCCATTTCTTGACGAGCCCGATGAATTCGGCGACGCGGGCATCCGCGTCGTCCATCCCGAAGCGCTCTTTCGAGATTTTTGCGGCGGTTGCCCGGTCGGCCTCATCAAATGCCGCGGCAGCTTCGACCAGCGATGCATCGGCCTTATGGAATTCAATACCCGCTTTTTTTGCCGCTTTCTCGGCGATCACCGCGAAATCATAGCCCCAACGCTGGGTGAAGTTAGCATTCGCCCTGTTCGCCGCGTGCAGAAGCCATCCGCGCTCTTCCACCGACATATCGGCCCAGGTCTTCTTCGCCGTTGCGAAGTTTGACGTGGAGAAGTAGGTGCCGAGTGGAACCGGTGTTACGTGCTTCACGAGATCTACCAGCCGGAAAGCCAGTAAATCGCCGATAGACGCCATCGAGCCATCGATGGTGCCTTGACTCATGGCCTCGAAAGTATCCAGCACGCTGATTGACACAGGCACAGCCCCGAACTTCTCCGCCCAGCGCGAGTAAGGCGCCCCACCGGAACGCAGCCGCATGCCCTTGAGATCGGCCGCCGTCGTGACAGGTGTCTTTGTCAGCAGCATATAGGGGTCGGATGAGCCCGAACCGAGGAATACGACCCCGAATTTCGACATTTCTTCCTGACAGCTTGCACAGTTGACCGTGTATTCGGTCAGCGCCGCTGCGACTGCATGCGGATCGTGTGCCGATAGCGACAGTTCACCGGCAAGCGCGAAGTTCGGTAATTCAGCCGGGAAGTAGAGCGGCAGCAGGTTGCCTACGTCGAGCAGGCCAGTCTGAAGTGCATCCTTCATCTGCCGGAGGCCCGCTACTTCGGGGCCGAGGAAGACGGCAGTCAGCTTTCCATTCGATTCCTCGGGCAGATACTCGATCAGGCTGTTGTACAGATGGCTGGTCGCCGGGTGCGGCGGTGGCGCGCCCGAGCCTACGCGCAACTCGCGCGCATCCGCGGCAATGGAAAGGACGAGGAACGTTGCAAGAAAAACCGATAGTCTCAGCTTAGGCATAATCTTTCCTCCCTGGTGCTTATATCGTCAGATATTCAAAAGCCTTCGCGCATTCTCCTTCAATATCAGCGGTTTGACCTCCTCCCGAATGCCGATCTGATCGAAATCCGCCATCCATCTGTCCGGCGTGATCGCAGGCCAGTCCGATCCGAAGAGCATCTTATTTTTCAGGATCGTGTTGGCGTACTGGACGAAAATCGGCGGAAAATATTTCGGCGACCAACCCGACATATCGATGTAGACGTTGGGCTTGTGCTGGGCGACCGCGAGCCCTTCCTCAGTCCACGGAAAAGACGGATGCGCCAGCACGATGGGCATATCGGGAAAGTCGGCCGCCACGTCATCGACATGTATGGGGTTCGAATATTTCAGCCGCATCCCCATGCCGCCGCGCATGCCTGAGCCAACGCCGGTTTGCCCCGTGTGGAATAGCGCGATGGCCTTTTCTTCGGCGATCGCTTCATAGAGCGGATAGGCGATGCGATCATTCGGAAAAAAACCCTGCATCGTGGGATGGAACTTGAACCCCCGAATGCCAAAGTCGCGCACCAGCCGCCGGGCCTCCCGTGCGCCAGCGCGGCCCTTTGCTGGGTCGATGGAGGCGAAGGGGATCAGGATGTCGGCATTGTTGGCCGCGATCCCGGCGACGTCTTCATTCGAGTAGCGCATGAACCCGGTTTCCCGCTCGGCATCGACAGGAAAGATCACCGCACCGATCTTGCGTTCGCGAAAGTAGGCCGCCGTCTGTTCGACCGTCGGCAGCATGCCTTCCGTGCCAGCCGGATTCTTGAAATACGCCGCCATACCGGCCTGAAACTCATTGTAGCCGTCGTCGCGCGCGTGGTTACAGGGTTCCTCGGCATGCGTGTGGAAGTCGATGGCGATCAGCTCGTCCGCGTTCATCCCCGTCCTCCCGCTTCCGGAAGGTCCAAAGCCTTTCTCAGGAGCCGCTTCAATTCAGCCTCCTCCCGGCCGCTCAGACCGTGCCGCGTGATCGCCTCGTGTTCTGTAAAGAGCGGCTTCACTTTGTTCACATGCCGCTGGCCCTTGGGCGTCAGATGCAGCTCAATCCCGCGCCTGTCGTCCTTGGGCACGGATTTTGTTACCAGCCCGGCGGCCTCGAAAGCCTGCACCATCTTCGTCATATGGGCGCGCTTGATCAGCAGACGCCGGGCCAGAACGCCCTGCCGGATACCTGGATTTTCGTCGATCAATATCATAACCGAGATTTCGCCCGGGCGGATATCGCTGTGGGCGAATCTGTCGTAGAAATCCTGAAAAGAGACGAGCTGCAACAGGCGCAGCAGAAATCCCAGTGACTCGGAGAGCGGCCCAAATCGAATGTCATCGCAAACCTGGACATCGACCGCCTCAGTCATCGTCGGGCGCCTTCACTTTGCCGGCGCGCTTTTCCAGAAACGCACGCAACCGCTCTTCCGCCTCCAGCGTGGACGAAGTTAGCGACGCCATGATCGATTCAAGGAAAAGCCCATCCTCGGATGACATGTCCTGAATGCGTGGCAAGGCGTTCAGGATCGCGTAGTTCGACATTTCAGTGTTCTCGGCGGTGCGTGCTGCCAGCTCCATGGCTTTGTCCAGCGCCCCGCCTTCACCGGTCACGTAGCTGACGCCCCCCCAGCGCTCCATCTCCATGGCCTTCACCGCGCGGCCCGTCAGCATCATGTCGCCCATGCGCGCCGCGCCGATCAACCGGGCGATGCGGACAGAACCGCCCCCGCCGACAAAGATCCCGCGCATGCCTTCAGGCATCGCGAAAAAGGCGCTGTCTTCAGCGACGCGGATATGCGTGGCCGCCGCCAGTTCGAATCCGCCGCCGACAACTGCGCCATTCAATGCGGAGATGTAGGGAATCGTACCGCGCTCTATGCGCTCGAACACACGGTGCCAGAGCCGCGAGTTCTTGACGGCCTCAAAGGATGTTTTCTGGACATGCTCGGCCAGATCGAGTCCGGCGCTGAAATGGGGGCCATTGCCATAGATGACCGCAGCCCGGGCTTCACGCGCGGCTTGCGCCACCACCTCATCCAGCGCTTCTACGACCCGGTCGCTGATTGCGTTGCGCTTTTCCGGCCGGTTCAGCCCGATTAATGCGACAGGGCCATTCAGGTCATAGGTCACGAGTACGCTATCGGCCTTACCGTCCATGCAATCCTCATATGTGCTCAGCCAGAGCGATCATCATTTTGTTTCCTAGTAGACAATATTCTACGTTCGAGTCAAGATGATCTCGCTTCGCTAAGGGCAGGGAGGAAACCAAATGGAACGGCATGGCGTGACGCTGTGGGCGCCATCGGTTCGGCATGAGACGCGGCCCGACGGGACTGTTCTGGTCTGGCAAGACGAACCCCTTGGGCCCTATCCGCGCACCATGACCGAACGCTTCATGGAATGGGCCGGGACCGATCCCGACCGGGTCTGGATGGCGGAGCGCGGACCGGATGGGGAGTGGCAGCATACGACCTACGGCGAAGGAGCCACGAAGATCCGCTCAATCGGGTCCGCGATCGTATCTGCCGGACTGTCGCCGGAGCGTCCGCTGCTGATCCTGTCGGGCAACAGCGTGGCGCATGCGTTGATGGCGCTCGGCGCGCAGCATGTCGGCGTCCCGTCCGCAGCGCTTGCCCCGGCTTATGCATTGACCGGCGGAGATTACGCCAAGCTGCGCGATGTGGTGGCACAGCTCACGCCGGGCATGATCTTTGCTGATGACGCAGAGCGTTTCGTCCCTGCCATCGAAGCGGTGTTCGGCGAAGATATTCCGGTCGTTTCCGTTACCGGACGCATGCCGGGCCGGACCATGCTGTCCTTCGAGGCACTTTGCAGCACGGTCCACAGCAGAGAGATGGAAGCTGTGCACAGGGCGATCACCGGCGACAGCGTGGCGAAGTTCCTGCTCACCTCCGGCACGACCGGCTCGCCCAAGGCGGTGATCCAGACCCATGGCATGCTCTGCGCCAACCAGCAGATGGTCCTGCAATGCTACGCCTTCATGGGCGACACGCCGCCGATCGTGGTCGACTGGGCGCCATGGAACCACACGGCATCCGGAAACAAGGTGTTCAACCTCGTCATCTACAATGGCGGGACCTTCTACATAGACGATGGTCGCCCTACCCCGGCCCTGATCCAAAAGACCATCCGCAACCTCCGCGAAATCTCCCCGACGTGGTATTTCAACGTGCCACTTGGCTACCAGATGCTGCTCGACGCCATGGAGACCGACGCCGCACTGCGCGAGACCTTCTTCAAACGGGTTCAGATGCTGATGTATGCGGGGGCGGGGATGAGTCAGCCAATCTGGGACCGGATCATGCGAGTGACCGACGAGATGGTGCCGGGTGGCGTCCTTTTCTGCACCGGGTTCGGGTCCACGGAAACCGGGCCTTTCGCGCTGATGTGTACCGAACGCCAGGACCGGGCCGGTAATGTCGGCATCCCAGCCCACGGTGTGACCTTCAAGCTGGTGCCGCAAGGCGACAAGCTCGAAGGCCGGATCAAAAGCCCCTCGGTGACGCCGGGATACTGGCGTAATCCGCAGCTTTCGGAAGAGGCGTTCGACGATGAGGGATTCTACTGCTTCGGCGATGCGTTCCGGTTCGTCGAAGACGGTAATCCGGCGGCTGGTTTCCGTTTCGACGGGCGACTGGCCGAGAACTTCAAGCTGGCGTCGGGGACATGGGTTGCCGTCGGTGCGCTGCGGGCAACGCTGACCAATGATCTGAAAGGCCTTGCATCTGATGTCGTGATCGCAGGCGAAGGTCACATGGAACTCGGGGCGCTGGTTCTGCCCGACTGGTCGGCACTGCGCGCAATCGCCGGTGATACATCGCTTGAAGGGGAAGCGCTTCTCAATCACACAAAGGTCCGTGAAGCTGCGGCGGAGATGCTCGAAGCGCATGCGGCTCGGGCTACGGGTTCTGCCAGTCGGGTCGTGCGGATGATGTTTCTCGATGTGCCCCTGTCCTTCGACAAGGGCGAAGTCACCGACAAGGGGTCGATCAACCAGAGGGCCGTGCTGCAGCACCGCGCGGATATGGTCGCCAGTCTGTGGTCCGACGATCCGCGGGTGATCGCTCTTTCCACGGTGAGGACTGTGTGATCGAACTGATCGGAGCCTGCTAGGGGGCGCTGGTTACCGGTTGTGCTATCGTTCGCGAATTCGTCCACCGGATGGTTTGCTCGATGCCGCCGAGCGGAAAAAAATGAACCTGCTCGATGCCTGCGCCAGGGTTTTCCGCGGTGTAATCGGCAAGTACCGAAAGCACATCATCAGGCTCGTAGGGTAACAAGAGTTTAGAGAGATCGAGAGCTCTCTTCTTCAAGACCGCAACCGACGGGCCAACACCGCAACTGAGTGCATATCTTATCAGGCTCTGCAATTTGGTCGGCCCAGCGACACCAACATGAACGGGCAGAGTTACCCCAATATCCCGAAGATGGTTCACCCATGCGATGACTGGTTTCGCATCGAAAAAGAACTGTGTAACGATAGCCATATTCGCGTCGGTATGATCGGCAAAGGCCTGCTTCCATATCAATGCATCATCCAGCCGGGAGGCGTCTCCCCTGGATATATTGGCATTGCCTTCGGGATGGCCCGCCACATGTAAGCGCGTAAAGCCGTATTTATCGAACAATCCGCTCTCGAAGAGCTGTATGGAGCTATCGACGGCGCCGACTGGTTTTGCCGTATCACCGCCAATAACCAGTGCTTCGTTAACGTCGGCTTCCTCGCGGTAACGGCGAAGCCAGTGCTCGAACTCTGCGATGTCCCGGATGAACCGCGCGGGCATATGCGGCATCACCGCAAAACCTTCATCGCGCAAGCGCTTTGCGGTCCTCACCATGTCGTCAAGAGACGTCCCTTCGACATTGGCGATGTAGATGCGCGTTTCCGCGGGAAGCAGTTGCTTAAAGCTTTCGATTTTTGCGGCCGTTCGCGGCAGAACTTCTATCGAATATCCGTTTATGAAGCTGCCGATAGTCGAGGGACGCTGGCTTCGTTCGCGAACCTGTTGTTCCCAAGCCTGCATCGCACCTTTCCCGGCTATTCACTCGCCCATTGAATGTATACATTTTAAGTTAGATAGGCAGCGGAGTCCAGCAAATACTCACTATAAATCCTGAGATATATGGCAAAGTAGCCGTGAACAACAGGCAAAAATGAATACAATTCAGCCAAGGCGCGGGATGCAATCGCCCGGGAGTTCGGGAACCGGACCGCCCGCGGCTTAAATCCACATTTTAAGGGACAAGGGAGAATCCTGGTGCGCCGCTAAACGGATTGCGTTCGTTTGAGCCGTCTCTGAAGGACCTCATCCACAAGATCGGTGAGGTTTTGCGACGAAATTTTGCCAACGCCGATACTACCCATCAATTCATGGATGGCGGCGATTTCCTCCGCGAGCCTTCCGTTCAAGCCCAGAGAAGACAGGGTGACGGCGCTTTCATGCATTTCCGCCGCGCGGCGCTTGCCGTGGCGCAGGGTGCGCTCGAATTGGTAAGTAGCAAAATCCGACCAATCAAGGCCAGGGT
>CAYOUP010000075.1:0-10928 GCA_964407125.1 uncultured Hyphomicrobiaceae bacterium
AATAACATTCTAATACTTAAAGTATTACAGTAACTTTAGCGGACAGCCTCAGGCTCCGGCACCAGCTTCTCGATCACCTTTGCCGAACACAGCACGCCGGGCATACCTGCGCCGGGATGCGTGCCTGCGCCAGTCAGGTAAAGCCGCTCGATACCTTCGGCGCGGTTGTGGAAGCGGAACCAGGCGCTCTGGGTGAAATAGGGCGCGATGGAGAAGCCGCTGCCCTGATAGCTGAGATAGTTGTGCTGGAAGTCGGCGGGCGTCAGGGTCATCTCGGCGGTGATGGTTTCGTGCAGTCCCGGCAGGATCGTCTCATCGAGCGCGGCAACGATCCGGTCGCGAAGTTTGGGGCCCTCGACGCTCCAGTCGATCTCCGCATTGAGGTTCGGCACAGGACACAGCGCATAAAAACTGTCGCAGCCTTCCGGCGCAAAACTCGGGTCGGTCGCGGTCGGGCGATGGATATAGAGCGAGAAATCTTCCGCCAGCCTGCCGCGTTTGAAAATATCGGCGAGAAGCTTCTGGAACCGTTTGCCGAGCCAGATCGTGTGATGCGCAACATCGGGATATTGCCGTGTCGTGCCGAAATAGAGCAGGAACAATCCCATCGACAGTCGCGCCGTGCGCAGCTTGAATTTGGCGCTGGTGCCGATTTTCCGATGCGGAAGCATTTCGCCGAACAGGTGCATCGGATCGACATTCGAGACGACGATGTCGGCAGGAACCTCGGCGCCATTCTCAAGCCTGATACCTGTCGCCGTGCGGCGATCAAGCATCACTTGCGTAACCGTCTCATTCAGCCGGATGTCAACGCCCACCTCCTCCATCAGACGCCCGATTGCCGCCATCAGCGCGCCCGTGCCGCCCATCGCGAAAAAAACACCCCATTTGCGTTCGAGAAAATGGATAAGGCCATAAATGCTGGTCGTATCGAACGGGCTTCCGCCGACGAGCAGGGGCTGGATCGAAAAGGCCTGACGCAATTTCGGGCTGTGCAGATATTTCGAGATCATTTGCCAGACCGTACGGTATGCGCCGAGTTTCACCAGCGCGGGCGACTGGGCGAGCATCGCGCCAAAGCTGTGAAAGGGCGCATCGGCCAGGCCGATGAAGCCTTTGTCGAAAAGCTGTTCCGAATGTTTGAGGAGCCGCAGATAGCCGTCCACATCTCTCGGCTCGATGCGGCGGATTTCGGTGAGCGTATCCGCGATGGTGCCGCCATAATCGAACGTATCGCCATCGGGGAAGCGGAAACGGTACCAGGGATCAAGCGGCACAAGCTGGATGTAGTCTTCAAGCCGCTTGCCGAACAGCTCGAACAGCTCCTCGAACAGGAAATGCGCGGTGATGACGGTAGGCCCGGCATCGTAGCGGAAACCGTCACGCTGCAAGACCTGGGCGCGCCCGCCGAGCATGGGCATCCGGTCGAACAGCGTTACGCGATAGCCCTTGGCGCGTAGCCGCAAGGCCGCCGCCATCCCACCAAGTCCGCCGCCGATCACGACGGCATGGGGCTCGCCGCCGCTCATGGCGGGCGGACGCATTTCCTCAACCAGCTCCTGCATTCCCAGACCCTTTATCCAGTAGCGGTGCACGCCGCAAATCATCCAGTGCCGCACTGCCAGAGCAGAAACAGGCGATGCGTAATTCCGCGATACGGTCCTCGAAATGGGCGACCACCGCATCGGCGCTTTCAAGCGCGGCTGGCAAAACCCCGGCGGCCTGCGCCGCCAGATTTGCGCCGAGCCGGATCGCCTTTGCCGCGTCGAGCCCCGTTTTTATGCCGCCCGAAGCGATGACCGTCGCATCCGGACAGGCAGCACGGACATCTACGAGTGCACGGGCGGTCGGGATGCCCCATTCGCGGAATGTCTCCGCGATCCTCCGCAGATGCTCATTGGGCGCGCGTTCCGCCTCGACGGCGGCCCAGCTTGTCCCTCCGGCCCCGGCCACGTCGATGATATGCACCCCAATTTCATACAGCTGTGCGGCAAGCCGTCCGGAGATACCGAAGCCGACCTCCTTGACAATGACAGGAACCGGCAATTGCTTTACCAGTTCCTCAATCCGGGCGAGCAATCCGCGCCAGTCGCGATCGCCGCCATGCTGAACGGCTTCCTGCAAGGGATTGAGATGCACGATCAGGGCGTCCGCGCCAATCATCTCGACGACCCGTCCCGCATTGGCGATGCCATCCGGCGCACCGAGTTGCGCCGCACCGATATTGGACAGCAGCGGCATATCGCCAAGCGCATCGCGCAGCGAGCGCCCGAACCCGGCCTGCCCTTCCCCTTCGAGCGCGATGCGCTGCGAGCCAACCGCAAAAGCAATACCGAGCTGCCCCGCGGCACGCGCCAGATTTTCGTTGATTTCAGCCGCCTTTGCCGGTCCTCCCGTCATCGAGCTGATGAGAAAGGGCGCACGCATCTTTTTGCCGAGAAACACCGTTGATAGATCTATCTGATCCAGATGGAGTTCCGGCAGCGCGCAATGTTCGAAATGCACAGTCTCGAAACCGGACGTTTTCCCGGTGCGGACATCGCGGTTCAGTACGACGTCGAGATGCTCATCCTTGCGCCTGAGCATGTCTGACATAAGGGGCCTTTTCCGTTGCGCGCCAAGGACAATGCAGCGTAAAGCTTGTAAACAGGAGCGGGCAGACTAGATAGTTTGCATTTATTCTCAAATAAACAAATTTGCCAGCCGGAAGTCTGTCATGGAAAACTGCCTTTAAACAAGCTCTTATGTCATCACTGTGAGGTCTACTATCCAGTCGGGGAATTAGGTGCGCTTTTGCGATGGTAATTCAAGACAATCTTATAAAGCTGATGCAAGAGCGGCGGGCCCTCATTGACCGGACACTTGACGGCCTGGTCTCCCCCGAAAGCCAGCCCCCCGGCGGCCTTCATCGCGCCATGCGTTACACGCTGTTCGCACCGGGCAAGCGGATACGCGCCATTCTGGCTTTGCTCGCGGCCCGGCATCTCGGCGGAAACGAACACTATGCGCTCAGTTCGGCATGTGCTTTGGAAATGGTGCATGCGGCCTCGCTCATACTTGACGACCTGCCGGCCATGGATAACGCCTCGCTGCGCCGCGGCCTTCCCTCAAACCATCAGAAGTTCGGCGAGGCGACCGCTATTCTCGCGGCCATCGGTCTGCTCAATCGCGCCTTCGGCGTCGTTGCTGAAGATGAAGCGCTGTCTGACGCAACTAGGACAAGGCTTTCCGCGACCCTCAGCCACGCGATCGGTTCGGAGGGGCTTGTCGCGGGTCAGGAGCAGGATCTGAAATGGCCGGACATCACGCCGACGCGCAGCAACGTTGAAATTGTTCATGCCCGTAAGACCGGCGCGCTATTTTCCTCGGCCGCGGAAATGGCGGCCGTGGCCGTCGCAGCCGATGAAGATCATATCGCACTGATGCGCGATCTTGGCATGAAGCTCGGCCTTGCCTTTCAGATTCTGGACGATCTGATCGACGCAACAGCCACTCCGGAAACGGCGGGCAAGGATGTCGCCCAGGACGTCGACAGCCCGTCTCTCGTTCGTGTCATCGGCGCCGAGGCTGCGAGCCAGGAAGCCCGGCGCTATGTTCGCGAGGCAACCGCGCTGATCGATATGAGCGCCGCGGGAGCGGATGGCCTGCTGAGACATTTCGCCCTTACGCTTATCGCCGGGCTTGAGAATAAGCTGAAAGCCGCGAGCTGAGGTATACTGGCAGGCAGCATTGCGATATTCCGCAATCTGTCCGATATGTCGCCTGTGGCTGACGGCAATTTAGGAGACTGACGATGCCGGACTGGCTCATCTATCTCACCGTTTTTCTGGTTGTTTTCATCGGCATGGAAGGTGTCGCATGGGCGCTGCACCGTTATGTAATGCACGGATTTCTCTGGATACTTCATGAATCGCATCACCGCCCGCGCAACAGCTGGTTCGAGCTGAACGACCTTTTCGGCTTGTTCTTTACGATCGTGTCGATCGGGCTTTTCATCGGCGGAACGTTCTATTACACACCGCTCCTGTTTGCCGGACTTGGCATGACGGCCTATGGTTTTGTCTATTTCATGATCCATGACGTGCTGGTTCATCGCCGCGTCGCGCATGGGTTTGTACCGAAAATCGGCTATCTGCGCCGCGTTTACCAGGCACACCGGCTGCATCATGCGGTCCCCGGCAAAGACGGCGCGGTTTCGTTCGGCTTCGTCTATGCACCGCCGCCTGAAAAACTCGCCGCCAAGCTGAAAAACCGTGTGGCCGAAGCCATAGTCGCCGAGGACCGGGCTGCTTCCGATCAAAAGAACGGCGCGTCGGGCCTATAGCTGCTCCTCGGTCAGCCCCTCAACGATAACGCCATTCAACTTACTGCGAATATCGTCAACGATGTCCTGCGCGCGTTCGGCAGATAGCCCAACCTCCCTCAACGTATAGTCCGACATGCTGAGTGCGATCTCGCGTTCGCCCATGACGACGAGGCCGACGCCGAGCTCAGACATGTATTGATATTCTTCGTCCGAATGAGCGCGAGCGACCACGGCAATGTCGGGGTTGGCGTGCCGTGCAAGCTCGATGACGCGGCGGCTGCGGAAGGCATCGGGCATGGCGACGACGATCATCCTGGCTGTCTGCGCACGCGCGGCGTCGAACACCTCCGAGCGCGTTGCATCGCCAAAGAACACCATCGCGCAGCGCTTTCGGGCCGCCTGGCAAATACGCCAGTCCGCCTCTATCGCAACATATTGCTGTCCGGCTTCTTCCAATGCGCTGACCATCACACGGCCGACGCGCCCCATCCCGACCACGATCACATGGTCCTGCATCGCCGCCATGACGCGGGCCTGGGATCGGCGGTGACGCTTCTCGCCGCGACCGGTCAGGAATGTCAGACGGTTGTCAAGAAAAGTGCCGAGACCGGCATAGAGCCTGATAGTGAGCGAATGGAAAATGATCGTCACGAGCGCAGCGGCAAGCAATATGCCCCGCTGATCAATCGTCATCAGCCCAACGCCGATGGCGAGGCCGGTCAGAATGAAGGAGAACTCACCGATCTGGGCCAGCGTTCCCGCCGTCGCTCCCGCGGTGGACGGTTTCACACCGAACAGGACCATCAGCATCATGAATGTCAGTCCACAGCCAAACACGATGGCGACGACCAGGCCGAGGATTTCAGCGGGCGCTTCGAGAAACAATGCCGGATCGAACAGCATGCCGACGGAGACGAAAAACAGCACCGTAAAGATGTTCTGGATGGGCAGGGATTCGGCAGCGGACTGGTAGCTGAGATCGGACTCGCCAAGCACGACGCCAGCAAAGAACGCGCCAAGCGCGAGCGACAGGCCGAGCAACGCCGCCGAGCTATAGGCGATGCCCAGAGCGATAACGATAACGCCGAGCGTGAACAGCTCCTGCGAGCCGAACCGCGCCGTTATCCGCAGGATCTGCGGCAAGACCCAGCGACCGCCGCCGAGCAGCAAAGCCGCAAACAGCGCGATCATTGCCAGCGTTTTGCCAAGCAGGGTTGCCAGCGTCAGCGCATCGGGGATTTCACGCGACAGGACGGGCAGCAGCACCAGCGCCATGATGACGACGATGTCCTGCACGACGAGCCAGCCAAGCGCGATCCGGCCTATATCCGTGCCGAGCCGCCCGCGCGCTTCGAGCGCTTTCGTTGCAACGGCGGTACTGGAGATGGCAATGGCGAGACCGAGGACGACACTGGCCGGAGCGGGCCAGCCAAGCGCTGCACCGGCAAGGAAGCCAAGGCCGGTGCACAAGGCGATCTGGAGTATGGCGCCGGGCACAACCACATGCCAGACGACAACCATGTCGCGCAGGGAAAAATGCAGACCCACCGTGAACAGCAGCAGCGCGACGCCGATCTCGGCGAGTTCGAGCGTCAGTTGCTGGTCGGCAATGAAGCCCGGCGTGTAGGGACCGACGAGAATACCGGCGACGAGATAGCCGACGATATTCGGTACGCCGACGAGGCGCGCAAGCAGCCCGCCCCCATAGGCAAGCGCAAGGCTGATGACGATCGTTGCGATATAGGAAGTGTCGTGGTCGACCATGCAGCATGTAAAGCACGACAACGCACGGGGCGCTATGGTGCTTTACAGCTTATGAAAAACGAAATGTTTCGCTTTATGCGGATTCGGCGATTTTTTCGCTGGCGGCAGGGCTTATGCTTTTCTGCGGCAGCAGGCCGAACTCGGTCAGCTTGGCGATGATCAGATCGGTCGCCTCCGATGGCGAAAGCGCCAGCGTGTCGATCACCACTTCCGCGTTTTCCGGCGCTTCGTAAGGATCGTCAATGCCGGTGAACTGTTTGATCTTGCCTTCGCGGGCCAGCTTGTAGAGCCCCTTGCGATCGCGGCGTTCGCATTCGGCGAGAGGTGTTGCGATATGAACCTCGATGAACGCGCCATAGGGTTCGATCAACTCGCGGACCTCGCGGCGCGTCGCCGCGTAAGGCGCGATCGGGGCACAAATTGCAATACCGCCATTCTTGGTGATCTCCGAGGCGACATAGCCGATACGCAGAATATTGATATTGCGGTGCTCCTTGGAGAAGCCAAGCTCGGAGGAGAGATGCTTGCGCACAATATCGCCGTCGAGCAGCGTCAACTGGCGGCCGCCCGCCTGCATAAGCTTCGCCATCAGCGCATTGGCGATGGTCGATTTGCCCGCACCGGATAGTCCGGTGAAGAAGACCGTGAAGCCCTGGCGGTCACGCGGCGGATGGGTTCTACGCAACTCTTCAATGACGTTCGTAAAGGAGAACCACTCCGGAATATCCTCGCCGGTCTGAAGGCGGCGGCGCAGCTCTGTGCCGGACAGGTTGAGGATCGCTTCGCCGGACTGGATTTCATCCGCAGGCGCATATTGCTTGCGGTTCTGCAGATAGACCATTTCGCGGAATGGTACCATCTGGATACCGATCTCATCTTTGTAGGCCGTCACGAGTTCCTGCGCGTCATAAGGGCCATAGAAGGGCTGACCGGCGCTATTGTTGCCGGGGCCGGCATGATCGCGCCCAACGATCAGATGCGTGCAGCCATAGTTGCGGCGGATCAGGGCATGCCACAAAGCCTCGCGCGGACCGGCCATGCGCATGGCCAGCGGCAGAAGGTCGAGCGTGGCCTTGCCATCGGGATAATGCGGTAATAGCGCCTCGTAGCACCGCACGCGGGTATAGTGATCGACATCGCCCGGCTTCGTCATGCCGACGACCGGATGGATCAGGAGATTGCCGCCAACCTGCTCGGTGGCGCGCAATGTCAGTTCGAGATGTGCACGGTGAAGCGGGTTGCGCGTCTGGAACGCGACCACATCCGTCCAGCCCCATTTCTGGAACTGCGCCTTGAGCTGGTTCGGCGTATGGCGGCGTTCGCCGAAATCATAATGCACCGGCGCCTGAAGTCCGATGATGCGCCCACCGAGGTAATGCGTTCCGGCCTTGTCGTGCAGGTAGCGCACGGCGGGATGCGCTTGATCGTTCGCGCCGAAAACCTTCTCCGCTTCGCGCGCCTTGTCCGGCTGCCAGATGGACTGCACTTCGAGAATGGCAAGCGCCAGATTTTCCGGATCACGCAGGGCGATACGCTGTCCCTTCGCAATCTTGCCGGCAAAATCCTCGCTGACATCGAGCGTAACCGGGATTGGCCAGACCGCACCGGATGTCAGGCGCAGATTGTCCAGCACGCTCTCGTAATCGTCCTGGTTAAGGAAGCCCTGCAGAGGCGCGAAACCACCATTCATCAGGAGTTCGAGGTCGCAGAGCTGGCGGGCCGTCAGATCCCAGGAGGGAAGCGAACCGGCTTCGTCCTTAAGCTGAGGAAGTTCGGCCCGCGGTGCGAAGAGTTCGGGTGTTGGCGTCCAGCGGCTGTTCTCGTTTGCAATATCTATCATGATCAAATCTCGACTGTGAGCGGGTTCGTTCGTTTTATCGAACGATTTGGCCCATAAATAAACCGATCAAGATGAAAATCAATGGGAAAATGACTCCATGCCTTCAAAGCCCGTACGCAATGCCAAGCGGCCAGGTCAGATGAGATCGCAGCATGCGTCACAACGCGCAGAACAGTTGTAAAAAACGTAATGGCAAAAGCCAGGAGCGGAAATATGATCAGCATGCCCGTGATTTCGATTTGTTTACTTAATATTGATCATTATCGCCTTATTATTGACTTAATCAGATCAGCGGTCCATCGCAAACGATCGAGTTCATCTGTCTTTGACTTGATGAATTGCACGCGCTCGTCTTTACAGTGGCGGAATGGCCACATTTATTTTGTAATTCAGCCTTCATTCGAAGGCCCGAAGCTTGATCCTTTGGACGTGATGTCGGACTATGATGATGACTGTCTTTGACAATTTTCGGGCACGGGACCGCGCAGGACGCGGTTATCATTGTTTGTCCCGGATAGTCAGGCGTCAGCGTAACAGTAAGATGGGGACATCGCCTATGCGGACGGGCTTCTTCCGTGCAATCCTGCGATATGGATTGATCTGTGCCGCAACCGCTGTTTTTCTGGCGCAAACATCTCCCACAATACAAGCAAGAGAGCTGGTTTCCTGGGAAGGAGATCAGGGCGCCGGTACGATCGTCATAATGACGTCGGAGCGCAAGCTTTACTACATTCTCGGTGAGGGCATGGCGCTTCGCTACGACGTGGCCGTGGGCAAGGCGGGCATGCAGTGGTCCGGTGATACGTTCGTGGAGAAAATGCGCAAGAATCCGGGCTGGTCGCCAACGGCAAGAATGCGCCGTCAGAATCCGCGCCTGCCGGAATACGTCCCGCCGGGGCCCAAAAACCCGCTTGGCGTGCGCGCGATCTATCTCGGATGGAGCGAATATCGCATTCACGGAACAAACGCACCGTCCTCGATCGGCCGCGCCGCATCGAGCGGTTGCATCCGGATGCGGAACAACGACGTCACTGACTTGTTTGAAAGAGTACACATCGGTGCGCCGGTTCACGTGATCCGGTAGGGCAAGAATTCGATCCGTTGAGGTCGGAGCATTTAGAAGAGGGACTTGGAGGTATCATGTTCAAGAACATTATGAAAATTGCGGCTGGCGCAATTGTGGCCGTGGCGGCTGTTTCCACAAGTGCACAGGCGCTGGACAACTGGCCGGCCAACACATTCTCGAGTTCGCGCTCAGCCAGCAGCGGCAACTTCTCCGCCAACAGCTTCTTCGGCGGCTATGGCGGCAGCTCCACCGTCAACTTTCCGAAGCAATATTCGGCTGGCCAGATTGTCGTGAGCTTCGGCGACCGCCGCCTCTATTATACGACCGGCAATGGCAAGGCGATCAGCTATCCGATCGCGATCCCGAAAGGCGAGGCCGCCTGGTCTGGCGTGCATAATGTCAGTTCGAAAAAGGTCAATCCACGCTGGACTCCGACGGCCTCTATGCGCCGGGAAAATCCTAAGCTGCCAGCATACGTACCAGGCGGTCATCCGAGGAACCCGCTCGGCGTTCGTGCACTTTACATTGGCAACACGATGTATCGTATTCATGGCACGGATGCGCCTTGGCTGATCGGCCGGGAGGTCTCGCATGGCTGCATCCGCATGACAAATGAAGATGTCATCGACCTTTACAGGCGCGCCCATGTCGGCACACGCGTAACCGTGACCTGGAAGCACTTCACGACTTCGTAAGCGCAGCTGATCAAGCGATTGAACATGAGCCGGATGCTTCGAAGCATCCGGCCTTTTTGTCGCAAGCACGCCTTATTCCGCTTGCCGGGCTCTGGTTGCTGACTGCCTATCTCTGGCGTCGTTTCGCAGCGTCACGCTGCGCTACACCTCCGGTCGCTGGACGACGGCGCTATTCGACATCGCCGCCATCGCCGGATCATGTCTGGTCATCTTCTTTGGAGTCAGGTTATTCTTGGCCTCGCTCGGCCCGGCAAGACCGTTTTAACCTCCATCGGACCGTGCGAGGATCGCTCATGGCCCTGACCGCTATCAAAGCCGTGCTTTTCGACGCCTATGGCACGCTCTTTGATGTCCATTCTCCAGCCGCGCGGATCGCGGGCGACATCGGAGAAAACGCCACCGCCATCTCCGATTTGTGGCGAACCAAACAACTCCAATATACCTGGTTGCGCAGCCTCATGCAGGCACACGCCCCCTTCGACAAGGTCACGGAAGATGCGCTGGACTATGCTCTTGCGCAGTACGGCGTGGCCTCGCCGGAGATTCGCAACCGACTGCTTCAGCTTTATCTCACCCTGGACGCCTATCCCGATGCGCCGGACGCTCTGAAGCGGCTGAAATCCGCCGGGATCGTCACCGGCATTCTGTCCAACGGCTCACCGTCGATGCTGTCCTCTGCTGTCAAATCCGCAAAACTGGGGGCTACTCTCGACCATGTGCTCTCGATCGAGAGCATCGGCGTCTACAAGCCCGATCCTCGTGTCTATCGTTTTGGCGCGGAAACGGTGGGCTACGCTCCCGGCGAGGTCGGTTTCGTATCGGCCAATGGCTGGGATGCGGCGGGCGCGGCCCATTTCGGCTTTCAGGTCATCCATCTCAACCGCTTCGATCAGCCCAGGGAAATGCTGCCGTCGGGTCCGGCCGTTGTGCTGAAGTCGCTGAATGACGCTGCCGCTGCAATTCTGGATTGACGAAATTCTGCCGTCACTAAAACTCAGAATAGAATAACGTTCCTTATCCAGCCTATAAGTTAAATGTATTTCCTGGTGATCGTTCAGATCATTGCATTTTTTGGTATTTTTTTCTATGTACTAGCCACAGGAATTCAAAACCATCACATCTCGAAGGAGGTTCGCATGGCACTTCAACTCGGACAGGTTGTCCCGGATTTCGAAGCCCAAACGACTGAAGGCACCATCCGTTTTCATGAATGGCTCGGCGACAGCTGGGGCGTTCTTTTTTCCCACCCGAAAGACT
>CAYOUP010000076.1:0-10919 GCA_964407125.1 uncultured Hyphomicrobiaceae bacterium
CGCCGGGGCACATGGTTTCGGCTTTGAGGGAGGAGGTCTCGGACATGGTTATGAAACAACTGCGTACTGCCGGTGTTTATGGTGCGGCGGCGGCACTAGCCACATTGCTGACGGTGCAGACAGGTTTCGCCCAGGGCAACCCGGCAGCCTGCGTTGCTGAAATCAATAAGGAATTTGCCTCCAACGCCGCTCTCAATGTCGACTGCCCGAGCGATACGGATTGCAGTTTTCTGGCAGCGCCCGGAAATGCGCAGGCGCAGAGCGTCATCGCTTCAATCGTCCAGAAGGCGGAAAGCTGTTTCAAGGCGGCCGGTCAGAAAGCGCTTGGCGATGAGATGCAGGGCGGCACCACCATGCGCCAGTTTGATGGCAATGACGAGACACGCTGCGCCCTTCTGATCTCGAAGCCTGGAACGGACGCACTCGAAGGCGTGCGCGTGATCTGCCAGCAGAAATAGGGCTGGCAGAATCCTCTGCACAGGATGAGGTGGTGGGCTCGTATTTGCACAAGCCCACTCATGCGCTCTCCATCAAGTCTGTTAGCTCGGCCGCTTGGGCGTGAGTTTCAGCAGGCGTCCGCCGCCCTGGTCCTCAAGCACCCAAAGCGCGCCGTCCGGGCCTTGCTCGACTTCGCGGATGCGCTTGCCCCATTGAAAGCGCTCGGCTTCCTTCGCTGTCTCGCCATCAATATCGACACGGATCAGCGCCTGTGAGACAAGGCCGCCGATGAATGCGTCGCCCTTCCAGTCCGGGAACAGCTCGCCATTATAGATCACCAGGCCCGAAGGCGCGATCGACGGAACCCAGTAGGCTTTGGGCGCGTTGAATTCGGGGCGCGTATCGTGATCCGGGATAGGGACGCCGGAATAATGGTTGCCATTCGACACGATCGGCCAGCCGTAATTGTCGCCCTTGACGATCAGGTTCAGTTCGTCGCCATGACGCGGCCCCATTTCATCCGCCCATAGACGGCCTTCGCTATCAAAGGCGATGCCGAGCATATTGCGGTGGCCCATCGTCCAGAATGTCTTGGCCAGTTCCCCCTTGTCCTGCCAGGGATTGTCGTCCGGCACGCTGCCATCGTCATTCAGACGGATGATCTTGCCGAGTGCCTTGTCGAATTCCTGCGCAGGGGTCTGCTTCTGCCGCTCGCCGGAGGTGATGAAAAGCTTGCCGTCCGGGCCGAAGGCGATCCGGTGGCTGAAATGGCCGCGGCCCGGAACCTTCGGCTCCTGCGTCCAGATCCTCTGTTGGTCCGTCAGTTTCGGCGTATCGCCGGACAGATCGAGTTTGGCCCGTGTGACGATCGCACCAGAGGTCGAGCCGCCATCGAGCGTTTCGACATTCGAAATATAGACATAGCCATTATTGGCGAAATCGGGGTGCAGAACCACGTCGCCCAGACCGCCCTGGCCGCCATAGGCGACCTCCCACATACCTTCAACTTCGGTTTTTTCGCCGTCCTGCGTGACGCGATACAGCTTGCCGGGCTTTGTTGTTACCAGCATCGTGCCGTCCGGCAGAAAGGTCATCGCCCAGGGTTCGTCGAAGGACGTGATTTCGGTGGCTTGCAGGTTCGTGCCATCATTCCCTGTAATCTCGAAATCGGCCTTCGCGGAGGACAGTGTTAAGACGGCGCCGCAAGCAAGCGCCAGCGCAAGTGAAATAACTGATTTTTGCATAAGGCGTTTTACCCCTTTTCAGCATGACTGGCGAACCAGCACGTGCAGAGCTTGGTTCCTCTTACACCGCTGCTACGGCAGGATTACGCGGACGGGAGCAATATTAGAAAGGAGCGCAGTCTAGCTCAGTCCGCCATCATCATTTGCGGTGATTTCATCTGCGTCGAAATCATAGCGGCTGTTGCAGAACTCGCACTTCACTTCCACGCGACCATCCTCGGCCATATCCGCCAGTTCCTCTTGCGTAAAGCTGCCGAGCATGGATCTGACGCTGGCGCGCGAGCATTGGCACTGTGCTCGAAGGTCAGAGGCGTCGAAGACGCGGACGCGCTCCTCGTGGAAAAGCCTGTAGAGCAGGCGTTCGGGGGCCAGCATCGGATCGAGCAATTCGTGGTCCTCGACGGTTTGCGCCAGCATTTGCGCCCGGTTCCACGCCTCCTCCGCATCGCCGCCGCCCTCTCTCTGGGACGCGCCGCCCTCATCGGTGAGTTTCTGGACCAGAAGCCCGCCCGCGCGCCAGGACCATGACCCGGCTTCATCGTCCTTGCCGGCCTCATACTGGCGCGCGACCGCGATGCGAATGAAGGTCGGAATCTGCTCCGATTGCTGGAAATAGAGATCGGCGGCCTCGCTCAGCGTGTTGCCTTCGAGTGGAACGACGCCCTGATAGCGGTCGAGATCCGGGCCCTGATCGATGGTCATGGCCAGATGCCCCTCGCCGAGCAGCCTGGCGTGCTGCCCATGCGCCGCGCCATTGAGCTTTACCGTTTCCTCAAGCGCATCGCTGTCATAGCTGGCATAGCCGCGTATCTGGCCGGGCGCATAATAATGGGCGACGAGAAAGCTCACCGGCCCGTTGCCGCTGGTCTGCAGGATGAACTTGCCGTCGAATTTCAGGGCCGCGCCGAGCATGGCCGTCAGCACCATCGCCTCGCCCAGCAGCGTCGACACCGGCTCGGGATAATCATGCTTTTCAAGCACAGTCGTAATGGCGGGCCCCATGCGCAATATGCGGCCTCTGGCTCCGGAGGTTTCGATCTGGAAAGGAAGAACCAAATCATCCGGCAGCCCGTTCATGTCGTCAGGCATATGGTCGGATCCTGAGAGTTTTAGCTGTCTTCAAGGCACCATGCGAGGATGGCGCGCTGTGCGTGCGCCCGGTTTTCCGCTTCATCGAACACGACCGATTGCGCTCCGTCAATCACCTCATCGGTCACTTCGCGTCCGCGCTGCGCGGGCAGGCAATGCATGAATATGGCCTCCGGGCCCGCCAGTTTCATCAGCGGCTGGTTGACCTGGTAATCTTTCAGGAGTTCGATGCGGCGTTCCTCATCCTCATGCCCCATCGAGACCCAGACATCGGTGACGATACAGTCACTTCCCTCGGCTGCTTCGCGCGGGTCTTCAAACAGGAGGATATTCGTGCCTTCATTCCTGGCCCATTGCATCACGTCGCCGGCAGGCTGAAGCGATTTCGGCGCGCCGATCCGCAGCGTGAAATCGAAACGAGCCGCTGCATGCACCCATGACGTTGCGACATTATTCGAGGCGTCGCCGATCCATGTGACGGTGCGGCCCGAAATCGCGCCGAATTTTTCTTCCACCGTCATGACGTCGGCGAAGATCTGGCAGGGATGCGTGCGGTCCGTCAGACCGTTGATGACAGGCACGGTCGCAAAATTCGCCAGCTCAATGAGGCTTTCATGCGACTTGGTGCGCAGCATGATGATGTCGACATAGCGGGATAGCACGCGCGCGGTGTCCGCGATCGTTTCGCCGCGGCCAAGATGCATGTCCGTGCTGTTGAGGGCAATGGCGTCACCACCAAGTTTCCGCATGGCGACATCGAAGGAGACGCGTGTTCGCGTGGATGGCTTCTCGAACAGCATGGCCAGTGTCTTGCCTTCGGCCAGGTGGCCGTAAAGCGAGTTGCCGTCGCGCAGGTCGCGTTTCATCGTATGCGCTCTGGACATGATTTCGGTCAGGGTTTTTCTATCGAACCCGTCAATATCCAGGAAATGCCGTATCCCCATATCAGGCTTGACCTTCAGTCTGCGGACCCACGCGCAAGGACGCGCAGGCCGAATTGATCTTCTCGCAGGCTTCGTTGATCTCTGCTTCGCTGACAATGAGCGGCGGAAGCAGACGGACGACATTGTCGCCTGCAGCAATGGTTAATAGGCGCTGATGTTGAAGCGCATCGGCGAGCTGCGTGTTGGGCACCTTGCTTTGCAGCCCGATCAAAAGCCCCTCGCCACGAACCTCGCCTATGATATCATGGTTCGTATCCGCGATCTCGGCGAGCTTCTGCTTCAGCAATAGAGCCTTGCGCTTGACTTCGTCAAGAAAACCATTGGCTAACACAATATCCAGAACGGCATTGGCTGCGGCCATGGCCATCGGGTTGCCGCCGAAAGTCGTGCCGTGGCTGCCGGCGGTCATGGCCACGCCGATCTCGGCTGTCGTCAGCACGGCGCCTATGGGAAAACCGCCGCCAAGCCCCTTGGCAAGCGCCATGATGTCCGGCTCGACGCCTGCCCATTCATAGGCGAAAAGCTTGCCGGTCCGGCCCATGCCGGTCTGGACTTCATCGAAAATGAGAACCAGTTCGTTTTCGTCGGCAATGGTGCGCAATTCGCGCAGGAACGGCCAGGTTGCGTGACGCACGCCGCCTTCGCCCTGGATCGGCTCGATCAGGATTGCGGCGGTTTCCGGTCCGATCGCGGCCTTCACCGCCTCGACATCGCCGAGAGGCACCTGATCGAAGCCATCGACCTTCGGTCCGAAGCCGGCAAGATGCTTTTCCTGGTTCCCGGCGGCGATCATGGCGAGCGTCCGTCCGTGAAACGCGCCTTCGAAGGTTATGACGCGATAGCGCTCGGGCTTACCGATATAGCTCTGATAGCGGCGCGCGGTTTTCACTGAGCCTTCAAGAGCTTCCGCACCGGAATTGCAGAAGAACGCCATGTCGGCGAAGCTGTTGGCGCACAGCCGCTCAGCCAGCGTTTCCTGCCCGGGTATGCTATAGATATTGGAAGTGTGCAGCAGTTTCCCGGCCTGCTCCCGGAGAGCGGCAACCAGATGCGGATGGCCGTGTCCGAGCGAGGAAACGGCAACGCCCGCGCCAAAGTCGAGATAGCGCTCGCCAGTGGCTGTATATATGGAGACGCCTTCACCCCGCTCGAATGCGAGGTCGCTTCTAGCATAAGTCGGCAGTATGGCAGACATTGCCAATCCCTTGTTCCGGTTGCCTGAATTTACGGGTTATTCGCCATATGTATTATGACAGGGTCGCTGTCAAAATGCAGCAATCCATTCGTTTGCATAAAAGACACAGCTACCGCAAAAAGGCGAACATGTTGTCTATTTTAACCCTTCGTTTATTTGTCATGTCGAAGCAGCCGTGCAATTATGCTGGCAGAGGGCAGCGAGAGAGGCCTTTAATCCTCTCCTAGCGTTTCAGTTCCTGCCACACCTTCGCAGCGGCTTGTATATCTCACCTTGTTCCGCCCGCTGTTCCAGTTTTCACGAGTATAGCGTCCAGTTCTTGCGTTTATCGTAACCGGCTTTTGCTCCGCGTTTGCCGCGCCGCGTCTCTTTGTGATGTGTGCTGCCGCCGCGGGTATTGTGGGTTTGCGCCCGCAATACATTTGCAGACTCTATGAGGAGGTAAAAATGGGGTGGACTGAAGAGCGTGTTGAGCTCCTGAAGAAACTTTGGGCCGACGGACTTAGCGCAAGCCAGATTGCGGGCCGCCTCGGCGATGTTACACGCAATGCCGTAATCGGCAAGGTTCACCGCCTCGGTCTGGCTGGCCGCGCAACGACCTCGCGTGTCCGTTCCGCCCGTCCGCGCAACCGCATGTCGCATCTGCCGCTGCGTCCGACGCGCGTGCAGTATCGCACGCATGGCAATACGGCGCTGAAACCTGTCTATCAGGCTGTCGAGCGCCCGGCAGTCGCGCTGAGCATCGTTCCCACGGTCGTCGAAGAGCTGGATATGCCCGTGCCGCTCAGGCTGCCGCTTCTCGATCTCAAGGAGTCGAGCTGCCGCTGGCCGATCGGCGATCCTCAGGATGATGAGAATTTTTATTTCTGCGGCCATCAGAAGAAAACCGGCAGCTCCTATTGCGAACACCACGCCAAGGTTGCCTTTCAGCCTGCGGCGCGCCGGAGAAAATAATCCGTTTTAGCGGGGGGCACGAGCTGGAAGTGCGATGCGGGGTCCGCTTCCAGCTCGACTTTTCGGGCCGATATATTCAGGAATACTGCCAGCTATGCACTGGTTAAGTCTTTAGCCGCCTTCTGACACACGCTCGCCGAGCGAGTAGCCCGCGCCGCGCACCGTGCGGATCGGATCGCGGTCGCGGCCGCGATTGATGGCCTTGCGCAACCGTCCGACATGCACATCGACCGTGCGCTCATCGACATAGACATCATGGCCCCAGACGGCATCGAGAAGCTGTGCGCGTGAGAAAACACGGCCAGGGCTTTCCATCAGATATTCCAGAAGCCGGAATTCCGTCGGGCCAAGCTTCACTTCGCGGCCACTACGCATGACCCTGTGCGCCTCCCGGTCGAGCGTGATATCGGCAACGATGAGGCTGTCGGCGATTCTCTCGGGGTTGGAACGGCGCAGGATGGCGCGGATACGGGCCATCAGCTCGGGAACGGAGAACGGCTTGGTGACATAATCGTCGGCGCCGGTCGTCAGCCCGCGTATGCGATCGCTTTCCTCTCCGCGGGCGGTCAGCAGGATGATGGGAATATTCTTTGAAATGCGCTGGCTTCGCCATCTCCGGCACATCTCCAGGCCGGAAGAGCCGGGAAGCATCCAGTCGAGGATGATGAGATCGGGCGGATCTTCCGAAACCGCGATTTCGGCTTCCTCGCCCCGATAGGCAACGCGGACCTGATAGCTTTCAGCCTCAAGATTATATTTCAGGAGCAGCGCAAGCGGCTCCTCATCCTCCACAACCAGGATTTTAACAGTCATTTTGCGTATCGATTGCCTGCGCCGGTCAAGCAAACATCCTTCCGCTATTCAATCATCTTTTCCGGTGTCAGAAAGCTCGTCGTGTCCTCTTTGGGGCGGTCATCGGCAATTGGGACGCCCTTCACGAGAAAGTGGATGCTTTCCGCCATGTTGGTGGCATGGTCGCCGATCCGTTCAAGGTTCTTCGCGCCGAACAGAAGGTGCGTACAAACGCCGATATTGCGCGGATCCTCCATCATATAGGTCAGGAGCTCGCGGAATACGGAATTGTAGATTGCATCGAGATCGCGGTCGCGTGCCCAGACATGCATGGCCTTTTCGGCGTCGCGCTGGGAATAGGCATCAAGAACGATCTGAAGCTGTTCCATTGCCTTGCTGCCAATATGACCGATACCGATCATGAGCTGCTGCGGCCGGTTCTCGCCGGCAATCGCCATTGCCCGCTTGGCGATGTTCTTCCCGAGATCGCCGATGCGCTCCAGATCGGCGGAAATCCTGAGCGCGGCCAGGATCTGCCGAAGATCGAGCGCGACAGGCTGGCGGCGGGCGATAATCTGGATCGCCAGTTCCTCGATCTCATGGTCGAGGAGGTCGATTGCCTTGTCCTGATTGATCGTCTGCTCAGCCAGATCGGGATCGCGTTTTTCCAGAGATTCTATAGCGCGGGCGAGAAGCTGCTCGGCCAGACCGCCCATCTGCGCGATTTTGCCGTCGAGGACCTTCAGTTCGTCATCATATGAGGTGATTGTATGTTCTGCCATCGCAAGTTCCTTTCCCGCAAAGCGCGCCTGGCCCGTTTGTCTCGTGGTCTGGTGCGGAGGGGAAGCAGCCGGTTCTTAGCCGAACGCGTCCGTCCCGGCCAGCCCTCTAGCCGAAGCGCCCTGTAATGTAGTCCTGAGTCCGGCTCTCCTTAGGAGCGGTGAACATGGCCGCTGTTTCATTGAATTCGACGAGGTTTCCCAGATACATGAATGCGGTGTACTGGGAAACGCGCGCAGCTTGCTGCATGTTGTGCGTCACGATGGCGATCGTGTAATCGGCTTTCAGCTCGTCGATCGTCTCTTCGATCTTGGAGGTCGAGATCGGGTCGAGCGCAGAGGCCGGCTCGTCGAGCAGGATCACTTCGGGCGACAATGCGATGGTGCGCGCGATGCACAGGCGCTGCTGCTGGCCGCCCGAGAGGCTGAGGCCGCTGGAGTCGAGCTTGTCCTTGACCTCCGACCACAATGCGGCCCGCTGCAGGCTGGTCGCCACGCGCTCATCCAGATCGGCCTTGGGAAGCTTTTCGTACAGCCTGATGCCGAAGGCGATATTGTCGTAAATCGACATCGGAAATGGCGTCGGCTTCTGAAACACCATGCCGATGCGCGCGCGCAGCAGATTGAGGTCCTGGTTGGGGGCGAGGATGTTCTCGCCGTCGAGCAGCACTTCGCCGTCAGCACGTTGGCGCGGATAGAGGTCGTACATCCGGTTGAGGATGCGCAGCAAGGTCGATTTTCCGCAACCTGACGGGCCGATAAATGCGGTCACCTTTCGATCGAAGAGCGACAGGTTGATGTCATAGAGCGCCTGCGAGTCACCGTAATAGAAGTTCAGATCACGGATCTCGACTTTCGTGCCCTGCTTCTGGGAACCATTATCTCTCGGTGTCATTTGATCCCTCGTGGAGCCGCGAGCACACGCGCGACGATACTCGTTGTTAGAACAAACAGGGTGATGATGAGAGCGCCCGCCCAGGCAAGGTTTTGCCATTCCTCGTACGGGCTGAGAGCGAACTGGAAAATCACCGCCGGAAGGCTGGCGATCGGCTGGTTCAGATCGGAGCTCCAGAACTGGTTGTTGAGTGCGGTGAAAAGCAGCGGGGCGGTTTCGCCACTGACCCGCGCGACAGCGAGCAGCACGCCGGTGATAAGCCCGGCGCGTGCGGCCTTGTAGGCGACGCGGCGAATGACGTAGGAGCGGGGCGTTCCAAGGGCCGACGCCGCCTCCCGCAGCTCGTTCGGCACCAGCATCAGCATATCCTCGGTGGTGCGCACCATGATTGGAATCCCCAGCGCGGCGAGCGCCAGAATGCCGGCCCAGCCGGAGAAATGGCCCATCGGCACGACGATGATCTCATAGATGAACAAGCCGACGACAATCGATGGCGCACTCAGGAGGATGTCGTTGATGAACCTTATCACCGAGGTCATACGGGAATAGCGGCCATATTCGGCGAGATAGGTTCCCGCCAGGATGCCGATCGGCGCGCTGAGCAGGATCGCTCCCCCGACCAGCATGGCACTGCCGGCGATGGGGTTGAGAAGGCCGCCATCGCTTCCGGGCGGCGGGGTCATCTCGGTGAACACCTGATACGAAAGGCCGTCAAACCCCTTCCAGATCAAAGCTCCGAGGATCAGGGCCAGCCAACCCAGGCCGAAGAAGGCCGCAGCAACGCTCAATGACATGGCAATATGACTTCGCGCGCGCCGCCTGCGGTAGAACGGGTTTTTAGCTGTGATCGGGGTGCGAGCCATGATTCAACTCCCGCTGCGCTGCTCAAGCCGCATAAGCATCAAACGGGCGGCGGCGAGCACGAAAAAGGTGATGACGAAGAGGATCAGGCCGAGCGCGATCAGGGACGAGGTGTAGAGGTCTCCGTCGGCTTCGGTGAACTCGTTGGCAATGGTTGCGGAAATGGTGGTGCCCGGCGCAAACAGTGAAGTGGAGATGCGATGGGCGTTGCCGATCACGAAGGTGACGGCCATGGTCTCGCCGAGGGCGCGGCCGAGACCGAGCATACCTCCTCCGATGATGCCGACGCGCGTGTAAGGTATGATGACGTTCCTGATCACTTCCCAGCGGGTGCAGCCGACCGCGTAGGCCGACTCTTTGAGCATCGGCGGCACCGTGTTGAACACGTCGCGGGTCACGGCGGCGATGAAGGGGAGAACCATGATTGCCAGGATCAAGGCGGCGGTCAGAATGCCGATCCCGTATGGCGGGCCGGCGAACAGGCTGGACAAGATCGGGATCGGCCCGAACAGCTCGATGATGGCAGGCTGAACGAACTGCTGCAGGAACGGCGCGAGGATAAACAGGCCCCAAATGCCATAAATGATGCTGGGGATGCCGGCGAGGAGCTCGATCGCGATACCGACCGGCCGCCGCAGGGTCGGCGGGCAGAGTTCAGTCAGGAAAATCGCTGTCCCCATGCCGACCGGAACGGCAATGATCATGGCGATAGCGGAAGTGATCAGAGTGCCGTAGATCGGGGCCGCCGCACCGAATTGCTTGGTGACCGGGTTCCAGACTTCGGTCGTGACGAAACTGAAGCCGAAAGCGCTGAATGCGGGGATCGCGCCGTAAATGAGGGAGATCATCGTCCCGCCGAGCACGGCGAGCACGGCGATGGCGGCGGCGTAGGTCAGATACCGGAAGGTCGTATCGCTGAAGCGAAAGCCGCGAGCTATTTTCGCTCTGTCGGTCACGTCTTCCACTGAAGAGATACCGTCTTCCATCACGGTTTTTGCTTCCATGGCCGCGTCAGTCATCCGAACTCCTTATACAGCTTAAGGCAGACACATGCGATTCGTTAGACCCATTGTCGCGAAGCCGATGGTTTGCAGGAGGGACCGTTCGACCATATCGCACGGCCCCTCGCACAAATTTAGTTGGATGCGGCCTTGATCTCGCCGCCCCAGTAGCCTTCGATGTCCTTGACGACATTGTCAGGCATCGGGACGTAATCGAGGCTCAGAGCCATCTCGTCGCCCTTCTCATAGCACCAGGTAAAGAACTTGAGTGCTTCAGCCGAGGCCGCGGCATCCTGCGGCTGCTTGTACATCAGAATCCATGTTGCTGCCGTCATCGGCCAGGAATCGTCGCCAGGCTGGTTGGCGAGGATGACGCCATAACCAGGCTTGGAATTCCAGTCGGCATTGGCTGCGGCGGCCGCGAAGGCATCAGCGGTCGGCGCGACGGCCTTGCCGGCCTTGTTCATCATCTTGGTATAGGTCATCTTGTTTTGCAGGGAGTAGGCATATTCGACATAGCCGATCGAGCCTTTGGTGTTGCTGACGTTGTTAGCTACGCCTTCGTTGCCCTTGGCGCCGATGCCGACAGGCCACTGCACGGCCTTCTCGGTGCCGACATTCGACTTCCAGTCCGCGCTGACGTCCGACAGATAGTAGGTGAAGTTGAACGTCGTGCCCGATCCGTCCGAACGGTGGATGACCGCGATCGCCTGCGAAGGCAGCTTGG
>CAYOUP010000077.1:0-6326 GCA_964407125.1 uncultured Hyphomicrobiaceae bacterium
CTCCTTGAACAGATCGCGGATCGCCTGGAGATAATAGCGGCCGGGCAAATCGATCGGGTTTTCGTACCAGCTCTCGAATTGTTCTGTTCGCTGAAGGTAAGCCTCGTCTTCGACATGGGCGAACAGATCGAGATATTTTTCCAGATAGTGCACCTCCGGATGCATGTTCTTCCAGCCCGCCAGCATGAAACGGCCAAGCATCCGGCCGCCGCCGAGAGACACCATTTCCTCGTAGAAACTCAAGGGCAGGCTGTGAGCGATACCTTTGATGGGGCCCTCGCCGGCATCGGTGTCGATGGGGGCACCAGCCAGGACGAGCGAGCTGACTTTGTCCGGAAAACGTGCGGCATACATCGCAGACATCCAGCCGCCCTGGCACAGGCCGACCAGATGCGCCTTGCCGCTCAGCTCATCGACCGCGACATTGATCTCGGCAAGATATGTGTCGATGTCGAAATATTTCATTTCCTCCGTAGCCGTCTTCCAGTCGGTCACCAGAACACGGGCAAGGCCCGAGCCGAGCAGCGTTTCCACCAGACTCTGCCCCGGCGCGTAATCCGCAATCGTTGCCGAATGCCCGGCATAAGGCGCATCGACGATCACAGGCAAAGCATTGTCGCCCCTGGTGGAGAAATCGCGCAGACGCATCGTGTCGAGATCGAGAAGAACACGGTTCTCCGTTGCCCATTCGGGTGCAGGCGGGGCTGTGATCGCCTCGGCCTCGCCAAGATATTTCAGGTTTTCCTGGAACAGACGGAGTCCATTCGCCTCCATCTCGATTATCGGCGCCAGCGGCCAGAAGAAAGGGACGCTGTGTTCATGCGCCGGCCGTATTTCATGCGGAAGGGTCGCGCTGTCCTGCCGGTCATTCATCAGGTCATCTCCCTTGGCCCGCCTTGCTTGCGGTTGCTTCGACGCCGCACAGTGCAGCTTGCGTGCGCCGCGCGGCCGGAGCCATTACACGCGGGGCATTGCACCGGCTTCGAGATCTTGCTGCGGCGCTTTACGAGCCATGCGCATCGGGGCGGCGTTGGCGGCGCTGTCGATGTCTTTGGCAAACTCGGAGGGCGCCGCGATCAGCGGCGTTTCTAGATCATCGACGCCGGTGCCGTGTATCGTGACCTGTCCGAAATTGAACAACCGGCCCCAAAAGCTCTGTTCGAGCACCACTTCCTCGATCGCGTTCAACTCCAATTCGCGCGTATGGCGCGAAATCCATCCGGTCTTGAACAGAATCCGGTGACTGGTGACGGCCAGTTCCGTTGTCCAGATGGTGATCATCAGACGCAGGAAGATGATGATGCCGATGATGAAGACGCCAAACAGGATCAGGGCCAGCCACGCCTGGGCATGGATAACCCAGGAAATTCTCGCCCTTCCGATCAACTGTTCGCCGGGGCTAAGATTGTCTTCGACATAACCCATTGTGATGTCCTCCAACGCCATCTGTCCCGTGGCGATCCTGCTTATTCGGCAATCCAGACCTTCGCCTCTTCCAGTTCGGCGTTGCTGAAGATACGCAGGGGCGCCGGGATGAAGTGGGCGAACAATGCAATCGTATTACGCAACCAGGCGACGTCGGAGACGACCGCAATTTTTTCAAAGTCGCCCCAATGCGACAGGCCGAAGCGAGAGTCGTCCCATATCGCGCCCGTCGTATAGCCTTTGAAATCGGGACCAAAACGCATGAGCATTCGCACCTTGCCGTTTTCACGAATGACCTTCTCTGCGCTCGGGATGAGAACCGCCGAGTAGTCTTCGTCGGTGATCGTGCCGATGGCATCAAGACCGACGATATTGCCAGGCAGTCCCTGTATTGTCTCGAACATGATGCTGTCTCCTGTCGGTTATCTCAAGCAACTTCTCAAGTACGGCCCGGATGCAGGTTTGCGCCGTGCCCGTAAACGAGCCAGCCTCCATAATAGGTCGTCACGATGATAAGAATGACAAGCCCGATATCCGGAACTTTGACTGCGGAATTGGTCCTCCCTTCATCTTGACTGGCCCGTCCGGAACGGCAACATGCGAAGCATGAACGATGATCCACGACTTTATGCTCCCGCAGCGGCGCGCAATCGGCGGCCTATTTACGAGGTTCTGCGGTCTCACCTTCCGGACCGGGGTCTCATTCTGGAAATCGCCAGCGGGTCGGGGGTGCATGACATCTTTTTCGCTGAGCGCTCTGCCCCGGACCTGATCTTTCAGCCGAGCGACTTCAACGTGGGCGCCAGGGGCAGCATCGATGCCTGGGCGAAACAATTGCAGTTGCCCAATGTCCGCCCCGCCATCGCACTCGACGCCGCATCGGCGGTCTGGCCCATTGACAATGCCGATGCCGTATTGTGCATCAACATGATCCATATCGCCCCGTGGGAGGCAACCCTCGGTCTCATGGCTGGTGCTGCACGCATTTTGCCACCGGAGGGGATGCTCTATCTTTATGGACCGTTTTGCCGGGACGGGCGACATACCGCCCCGAGCAATGCAGCGTTCGACCGGGACCTGCGCAACCGTAACCCGGACTGGGGCGTGCGCAACCTCGAAACCGTTGCGAGCGTGGCGGAGGCTCACGGTTTTGCGCCACCGATTGTCGAGGACATGCCGGCAAACAATCTGTCCGTCATTTTTCGGCGCAAACCTTGATCCCCATTTCAATACAGCCGGTTGAAAGCTGATGAGCAAACCTGCAAATCCGATCCGTATTTTCATTGACGCCGATGCCTGTCCGGTGAAGGCGGAGACCTATCGCGTTGCCGAGCGCTATGGAATTCATGTCTTTCTGGTTAGCAACAGCTATATTGCAGCGCCGCGTGAATCCGCCATTGAACGTGTCATCGTCGGCAGTGAGCCGGACGCAGCGGATGATTGGATCGCGGCTCGTGCCGGACCAGGATGCATCGTCATCACCGCCGATATCCCGCTTGCCGATCGTTGCATCAAGACGGGAGCGAAGGTGATTGCTCCAAACGGGCGTGTTCTGGACGAGGCTTCAATCGGCATGGCGCTTGCCACCCGGAATCTGATGGATGATCTCCGCTCGGCCGGACAGATCACGAGCGGCCCGAAGTCGTTCCAGCCACGGGACAGGTCCGGTTTCTTGTCGAGCCTCGACCTCATCGTTACGCAATTGAAGCGTAGCGGCTTTCATACATGAATTCGGGATCTCGGGCGCTACGGTGACCAATGGGTCTGCGGCTGCAAGACCATTGCGCGTCACATCGGTTCCAGGCGTCGTCCTTCACGATCCAGTATTGCGACGGTCTCCCGGTAAAGACGTTCGGCAGCCTGCGGAGAATCGGCAACACACACAAGGCCGATCTTGCCGAATTCCGACAGCGCGCCAATCAGGTGAAAGACAACGCCGTTCTGGTTGCCTGTATGGAAATGCAAACCATTCTCGACGGCAATATCGATGAGGTCGTCGGGCGTGAGACCGCGATAATGAGGCGCCTCCAGATTGTCGGAAGCGTAATAGTAACGGTCCCGCCCGCCATGCGTGCGAAACAGCCCGCTAGTTGGGTCGTAAGCGCCGTCGGTCAGATATTGCAGCATCAGGAATGTATGGGTTGTCCCCCCTTTGCGGAGGTTGATCTCAACGGCATAATGGTCCCAGTGATCGCCCTGCCGCACGGAAATGAAGTCGACGCCGAACCTTCCCAGAACGCCTCTCTTCTTGAGAATTTCTCCGGCCTTGAGGCCTTCGGCCTGAATTGTCAGCCTGTAGGATTCGTCGGCGGGAAAGCTACAGCCATGAAACACCTGCCCTGACTGGCCGCCGGTTACCTGATCATGCGTTGAAATAACATCCAGTTTCCCGGTCGGATCGATCCGGTATTGTGCCGAAGGCGATCTCTTGTCTTCCCCCTCGATGAATGCCTCGACAATGCCTCCCATCTCGTCGATCTTGCTGTTGAAGCTCTTCCAGTCCATGTCACGTGCGACAAAGGCCATCCGGGGCAGATGGTCGGCGATCCAGCTTCTGAGTTGCGACGGAGCTGGTGCGCCCGAGAAATCAAAGATTGCGTTCCCTTCACCGGAGAACCCCTCATTCAGCTTGACGACGGCGCGGTGCAAAGAGGGCGTCCGGGCCTTCAGTTCCGTCAACGCTTCAATGATTGCATCGGCATTGGCAAGATCCTCAAAACCGTCCGGTATTTTCAGGCCCGCTTCTCTGAAGACCGCGCGCGAACCGCTTTTTGAACCAAGCGGCAGCAAATCCGGATCGCACCCGTAAATCGGAATGCCCAGACGAAGAGCGAGACGGCGCTCAGGTTCCGCAACATTGAAGCAGGTCATATGCGCCCGCTCCGGTGCAGCTATCGATCCGCGAATGCGCTCCATCAGGCGCGGGCGGCTCAGAATTTTTTCGGTTAGCGGTTGATCCGTACTGTCATAGCAACAAAGCAGCGTCAGCCGTCTTTGGGCGTGGTCTCGCGGAATTCCGGGGAGGAGATGCAAATAGTAATCGATAATCGCCTGCGGGATCGGTTCGCTGGTGACATAGGTGATATGCGTATGCGGGAAGCGCAGCAGCAAGAGCAGACAAAGCATCCGCTGCTCGTAATGTCGGGCGCCGCTGATCTTGGCCAGGACCTCCTGATCGAGCGTCAGGCTGGGTACGATCAGGACCGTTCGCGGGGCAGCCGTGTCTGAAAAAATTTCACGGAATTGACCGGTCAGCCCCTGTTGCAATTTCTGGAATTGGCCTGCCTCATCAGCCCGGTCTGACTCAAGGCCAATTGTTTGCGCCGATTTAAGCTTTTTTGCCATCTTGTGAAAATCGCTTTCTTTCCTTTTTGGGGAAATTTCGATGACACTTTGCCGGGTGCCTGCCTTTCAGGATACTGCAGCTTGAGGAATTTGTGCGATGATCTTGATGAGGGTCGGCTCGGTTTGTGATTGCGTAATGCTATGGTCGCTTTCAAAGCTCATAGCTCTGATTGAGCATGGGCATTTCGACGCGTGTATTTTTCAGACAGGTGCCAAAGCTCTGCATGGAATCCGGATCGCCATGCACTAGAAACGTCACGCTCGGTTCGCCGGTCTGGCGATGCCATGCCAACAGCTCTGATTGGTCTGCGTGAGCCGAAAATCCATTGATTGTGTGAATGTGGGCTCTGACCGGAATCTCTTCTCCGAACAGACGCACCTTTTTCGCGCCGTCGACGATGATACGCGCAAGGGTCCCTTGAGCCGCATATCCCACGAAGATGACGCTGCAATCGGAACGGGATAGATTATGCCTGAGGTGATGACGGACTCTCCCGCCGGTGCACATTCCCGATCCCGCCATGATCAATGCTCCCGATGTGATTCTGTTGATCGCGATGGAGTCTGCGGTTTCGCGGACAAAATGAAGACCGGGAAGCTGGAACGGGTCACCGCCCTTGTGAAATAATTCAGCAATTTCAGGTTCATAGCATTCGGGATGCCGTTGGAAGATTTCCGTTGCGGATATCGCCATCGGGGAATCAAGAAAGACCTGCAAGTCGCCGGGCAGATGATTTTCCGCTATACCCTGGCGCAGATAAAAGAGGATCTCCTGGGCGCGCTCGAGCGCAAAGGTCGGAATGATAATGTTGCCGCCGTGCTTGAGGGCATCCGAAATGGCTCCGTCCAGCTCGGTTACCGAAGCGGCAAGCGGACGGTGCATGCGATCGCCATATGTGGTCTCCATAACCACGACATCTATATTCCCCGGATTAACCGGATCACGCAGCAGCGGCCTGCCTGAATTACCCAGATCGCCGGAAAACAGGACGCGCCGCCCTTGTCCGTTTTCGGTCAACTCGAGAAGAATGCTTGCCGAGCCGAGGATGTGACCGGCATCAAAAAAGGTCGCTGCAATTTCAGGGCTTAACTCAATACGTTGCCCGTAACTGGCCGTGCGGCCGAAATTTTCGATGCTGTTCATGGCGTCCAGGATCGTATAAAGCGGCCCCTCGCTCTCCTCATGCGAATGATGCCGTTTTGTTTTACGTCCCCGGCGTCGCGCTTCTTCCTCATGAAGATGGGCAGCATCCAGCATCACAAGGCGCGCAAGTTCACGCGTGGCCGCTGTCGTGATGATTTCCCCGCGAAAGCCACGCTTGACGAGAAGTGGAATGCGGCCGCAGTGATCGAGATGCGCATGTGTCAGCAGCAGATAGTCGATCTCATCCGGGTCGAAATCGAAAGGATCGATATTCTCATCCCGGATCTCATGACCTCCCTGGAACAAACCGCAATCGATGAGGATGCAGCGCCCGGCGCAACGAACCAAATGGCACGATCCCGTAACTCCCTGAGCCGCGCCGTGGAATGATAGCTGCATTTTCACCTCGCTA
>CAYOUP010000077.1:6426-10868 GCA_964407125.1 uncultured Hyphomicrobiaceae bacterium
GTATCGATCCAAACGGAGGCTTCTAGCTGAAAGTTTGGCAAAATTGATGCAAAACAAAGAGTTAGCGCGCTGACATATGAATCATGTGAATGTGTCGGTGCAATAGGGTTGATCAATCGCCCCGCATCAGGTCAGGAACGACCGGTCTGCCGCGTCGTACCAGCGCTGGATATCACTCCATATCTCGTCAGCTGTTTCCGCAAACCAGAACAGGTCACGATCCTCCGCATCGATGGTCCCTTCGGCAACCAGAAAGTCAGGGTCGAAAGCGCTCCGCCAATAATCCTCGCCAACCAGAATGACCGGCAGCGGCGGTATCTTGCGCGTTTGTATAAGCGTCAGCGTTTCGAACAGTTCGTCGAAGGTGCCGTAGCCGCCGGGAAATGCGACGAGCGCCCTGGCGCGCTTGAGAAAATGCAGCTTGCGCAGCGCAAAGTAATGGAACTGGAAACAAAGATCGGCGGTGATGTAAGGATTGGGGAACTGTTCATGCGGAAGAGTGATGTTAAGCCCGACCGATCGGGCGCCCGTATCATAAGCGCCCCGGTTGGCGGCCTCCATGATGCCGGGCCCACCGCCGGTCATGATCACGACTCGCTGACCATACGGTCCGTCCGCCTCTCCGACCAGCCGTCCGAATTCACGCGCCACATCGTAATATTTGCTCTTGGCAAGGATACGTTCGGCAATTGCAAGGCGCTTTTGCAGTTCCTTGTCGTCCGGCGTGACGGCAAGAGCGGCATCCAGATCCTCGACATGTTTGCGGGCGGCTCGCGGTTCGGGAATGCGCGTGCTGCCATAGACGACGATAGTGTGAGCGATGCCATGTTCCTGCAGGTGCAGCTCCGCCTTCATGTAATCAAGCTGGAGTCTGAGGCCTCTCGTTTCGTCCTCTTGAAGGAAATCGATATCCTGGTCGGCCTGACGGTAGCCGGGACTCTCCATGATGGCTTTTATGCGGGCGGGAGCTTCCGGATCCTCGTGGCCCGGCTTCGGGGCATTCCAGGGCAAGGCCTTGTGCCGTTCGCGGGGATGCGCCGGTGGCGGTACGCGCCGATTTATGTTCCGCTGCATCCTGCGTGTTTTAACCATGGAATTATCTTCTCGAATCTTGTTTTGGATCTGTTCCGTAATCCACCCTGCACGCTCTTAAACCAAATACCACTTAGCCAGGACAAAGCGAAGGGATCACATGATTGCCTCAAAATCTCATCGGCACACCAATTGTAAGGAATGCACGTCTGCCACTTGAATGAATATGAAGTCCAACGTCAGCATTCACACGAAATAGTCGGGATATTCCTCGCGCAGTGACGCAATGCTCAGAATCGTTCCGGTGAGGTGTTTGCGCATGGCCTCGACCGACCTCTCGGGATTGCCCTTTTCGATGCTGTCGATAATCGCCCTATGACCTTTCAAAATGTCCTGCGCCTTGCCGATCCGCGGCAATTCCAGGCGCTGGCAGCGCGCCAGATGCCCGAGCTTTGAATTGATCATCTCATGCAGTTTCTGCATGTCGACCCCTTCGAAAAGGGTGCGATGAAACTCCCTGTCCAGATCATTGAATACCTGGATCTGGCTCATGTCTTCGAGAACGGATTCCTGCATTTTGACGATCATTCTCGCCCGTTTGACCGTCACCTCATCACGCTGCTCAGCCAGGCGGCGGACGACTTCGGTCTCAAGCGCAACACGAAGAAACTGGTTCTCGTGGAGTTCCTGTGTGTTGATCCGTGAAACGACCGTTTTCGATTGCGGGTAAATCCTGACCAGCCCGTCCTGCTCCAGCCGCTGCATGGCTTCGCGCACGGGCGTTTGGCTGACGCCATAGGCGTCGGACAGTTCGACACGAGACAATGTCGTATCGGGCGGCAACCCCAGAGAGATGATCCGGCGCCGCAAATCTTCATAGACGCGGGTTGCCGCCGATCCTGACGGGTTATTGCTTCCCCCAAATGAGGACATGGCAGCGCTCCCCCTGCCCGTACCGGAAATAACACTCATCAGACGGCCAAATCCTTCCTGACTTTGATTCTCAAGGACATTAAGAAATTTTTGGGCTTGATACAATTAGCACACTAAAATATTAGTTATACAAGTGTCACAGAACTGCTGCGGCACTTTCTTGGTATTCAAGGGAGGAGATAATGCTAATCAAAGCTTCATACCGCGTAATGAAATTCCTTGCGGTTGGTGCAGTCATTGCCGCCGTATGGGGTGGCACCGCGGAAGCGCGGGTGTTGAAGATCCAGACCAGCTCCAACGCCAGTCACTTCTCGCTCAAATATCTCAACGAGAACTGGGTTTCGAAGCTCAAGGAAATGACCGGTGGCAATGTAGAGATTGAATTGCTGCCGATCGAAGCGGTTGTGCCGCACCGCGAGACGCCACAGGCGATCAGCTCCGGTATTCTGGATGGAGACCTCACGTCCGTCAGCTATTTTTCAGGTATAGATCCGGCATACGCGCTCATGGGCGATCTCATCGCCGGATACGATACGCCAGCGCAGATCATGAAGCTCTGTGCGGAAGGTGGCGGCAAGGAGATGCTCCAGAAAATCCATGACAAATATCACAGCGGTATTCATGTCGTCGGATGCGGCGCGTATAACCGTGAGGCTTTAGTCTCGAAAGTGCCGATCAATGGTGTCGCAGAACTCAAGGGCCTGAAAATCCGCGCGCCTGAAGGACTGGCTTCCGACGTGTTCAAACGCGCAGGCGCCACTCCTGTTGCATTGCCGGGCTCGGAAACGTATGGCGCGCTGGAAAAGGGCGTGATCGACGCGGCCGATAATTCCGCCTATGCGAATAACGACGCCAACGGAATGCACAAGATCGCGAAATTTCCGCTCTATCCGGGCATCCACTCCATGCCGATCCTGCAATTTACTGTGTCGAAGGAAATCTGGGACGGCCTGGACAAGAAAGATCAGACAGCGCTGGAGGATTGGTTCCAGCAAGCCTATAAAGGTCTGACGGAAGCGACTGATGCGCAAGACAAAAAGCTCGTCGAACGCGATAAAGCGGCCGGGGATCTGACAATCATCGATTGGCCGCAGGAAGAGCGCGACAAGTTTCGTGTGATTGCCCAGAAGGCTTGGGAGGCCTTTGCAGCCAGTTCCGACCTGGCAAAAGAAACCTTCGAAATGCATGTGAAATTCATGAAGCAGGAAGGTCTATTGTAAGACGACGCTGAAAGTCCGCATCCGTCCACGGGCGGATGCGGTTCCGTTTTACCAGACTTACCGGACAGACTTGCCGGCGTGGCGATGACCCCGTCACATTGCGGCATGTCCGTTTGTGCGATCTTCGGCGCGGACGATCACCATGACAAATGATGTTCAAGCGAAAATTGCTGAGACTGATCTTGAGATCGCTGGCGATGATCCGCTGCACGCGGAGAAAGTGCTCGCTTTCCCGCAATACACGCCGATCGATCACGTCAGCCATTTCACCGGTATTGCAATATCACCGCTTTACATCGTTGCCGCTCTCATCACCTTGTGGGAGGTTTTCTCCCGCTATCTGCTGAATGCTCCGACCTATTGGGCTTTCGAGGTCGTGATGGTGCTGTGCGCCGCGTCCTGGATGCTCTCTGCCGGTTACATAACGCTCAGACAACGCCATATCGGCATTACCGTATTCCACGTCATGGCGTCGGAGCGCGTGCGCTGGTGGCTGGACCTGGTCGCCATGCTGGTCGGTATCGCCGCTCTCTATCTGCTGCTTACCGACGCGGCCATTCGGGCCTATGAGGCCGCCAACCGGATCGAGAAAGCCGGGAGCGCTTTCAACTCGCCGATGCCGATGATGCTGAAACTGCTGCTTGCTATCGGCGGTTTCATGTATCTCGCGCAATTGACCGTCAATCTTCACCGCCATGTTTCGGCAGGCTGGCCGCGAGCAATCGTCAAGGCGGCCGCGCTATTCATGGTCGTCTATTTCGCTGCCGCGCTCGGTGCGCATCTCGCGGGCAGCGACAGCGTCTTTGCCCTGGTGAGCGGATTTTTCTCCGATATCGGTTCGGCGCTCGATCCCTCCAAGGCGTTGGATATGCGCTCCTACGATCTCGGGACCGTATCCATTATCGTGGTGCTGCTGCTGATCGCACTGATGATGACGGGGATGCCTCTTGGAATCGTGACGCTGATCGTTTCGGTGATTATGGCCATCGCCTTTTTCGGTCCGCGCGGACTATTCCTTGTATCGACCAACGCGGAGGGGCTTCTAGAGAAATACACTCTTGTCGCCATACCTTTCTTCGTCCTGATGGCGTCCATCCTGGAGCGGGCGGGCATAGCCAGGGATCTATTCGACACGATGTCGATATTCGCCGGCAATCTGCGTGGGGGTGTCGCGATACAGACGGTCGCCGTCGCCGTCATCCTCGCCGCAATGTCCGGTGTGATGGGCGGCGAGATCGTTATGCTCGGCCTCGTCGC
>CAYOUP010000078.1:0-10833 GCA_964407125.1 uncultured Hyphomicrobiaceae bacterium
CTCCGGCGCCTTGAGGCCATTCTCCTTAAAGATGTCGGAGCGGTAATACATCATGTGGAAGTCGCCGTCCAAGGTCACCATATAAACCTTGCCATCATATTTCTGCGAGAAATCGCGGAAGAAGGGAGCGACGTCGTCCTCCTGTATATCCTTGTCCTGAGCAACGCGGTCGGTGAGATCCTCAAGGAAACCGCCGGTGATATAGTCGACCATCCATTGCGGTGCGAAGACCGCGGCGTCGATCGAATTGGTGCCGCTCGACCAGTCGGTCAGCAGCTTGGTGTAGAGATCCGAGAACGGCACGGTGATGACGTTGATCTTGGCGCCGGTCAGCTTCTCGAAATCGGGCCCGCGCCGCTGTAGCGGCTCGGCAATTTGCGGCCCGGTGAAGGTCATGACGTTCACCGTCACACCGTCGAACTGGCCTGCCGGTGCTGTCCCCGGCAACAAGCCGATCGCAGACGCTGTGCCTGCGAAAAGCAATGTCTTCAGTCCGTTCAGTTTCATGTTTTCCTCCCTTGGTTTATGAACTTCTTATTCGTCTTCAAATAAATCCTGTCTGGCGATGACGAACTCCTGAAAGTGTCTTTCGACGGCATCAATGTGGTTCCGCATCGCATCGGAGGCTTTCTCCGGCTTTCCGCTGGCGATCGCGTCACGGATCGCTTTATGCTCTTCGATGGTCTGGGGCGGACGGTCCGAATTCGGAATTGGCAGGTAGCGGATCCTGCCGAGATAGGCTTCAAGCCGGTTCAGGATGCGGACCGCCTCCTCGACCGGGTTTGCTTCACAGATGATGTGATGAAATTCGTAATCGAGTTGCAGGAAGTCCAGCTTTTCCCCGGCATCCAGCGCAACCTGCTCGTAGCGCAGATTGAGATCGAGCCGCCGGAGTAAATCGTCGGTGACGGACGCTGCTGCCATGGCGGCAAATTCGGACTCGATCGCACGCCTTATAAAAAAGCGCTCGGAAATCTGTTTGGCGCGCAGCTTTGAAACGAAAGACCCGTGCTGGGGGATGACATCGACAAGGCCATCGAAAGCAAGCCGGTCGATGGCATTGGAAATCGGCTGACGGCTTGCCCCGAACTTTTCCGTAAGCGCCACTTTGTCGAGAGGGGTTCCTGGCGGCAATTCGCCGGTAAGGATCGCCGTCTTCAGGCTCTCATAGACAAAACCGGCCTTCGATGCTCGAAGCGGGGGCTTCTTGTGACGCATTGCCATTATCACATCCCGCCGCATAGCACTTTGAAACTCGATAAGGTAGACCAACTAGCATGTTAGCTAATCTCATCCGTGAAAGGCCGTCAAGTGGAATGTCTTGATTGAACCGCAGATCGCCGCGCGCTCGCGGCAAACTGGGTGCGAACCTGCTTCCGGCAGTACCAGGGCCAGCGCATCGATCCACTCGTTCGCAAAACTTGCTAGGCAATTGCTTGCTTGCGCCAGTAGCTGCCTTGCCACTCAACTCATCATAGGCCTAAACTGCAAATAATGCTGCGTTTCTGCGAACGTGGCGGTAACGGTTTCAGGCGGTGGTGCTCTATGCACCAATTGGGTGATACAAGCCTTGCGTGAATGGATCGAACCCTATCTCGGTCGTTTGTATGGATTTGCTTTTGCGCTGACCAAGGATCGTGACGAGTCATGTGAACTCGTTCAGGAATGTGCGGTGCGTGCGATCGCTGCAGCGCGCTGGCCGAGTGACGAGCGGGCCCGCAGAGCGTGGCTGTTCCGGATTCTGAGGAACGCTTTCATCGACAGACGCCGCAAAAGTGGTCATGAAGTCAGTCTCGAACCTGTTCATGAAACGTTTACTGACGATATTGACGCAGGCTGGCATGGCGACCGGCGCATCATCGATGTCGTGACTGTGCGCATCGCTCTTGAAAGATTGACAGCAGCGCATCGGGAGGTTATTGCCCTCGTCGATTTTGCTGGCCTGTCCTATCGGGAAACGGCCGAAGTGCTTGAGATTACGGAGGGAACGGTGATGAGCCGCCTTGCGCGGGCCCGAAAAGCCCTGCTGGCGGTCATGGAAACCGAAAATGTTACTCCGCTCACACGCGCCCGCAGGCGAATAAGGTGAAGATGCATCAACCTGATTGGCAAACCCTCAACGCCTATGTCGATGGCGAACTTGACCCTGCTGCGGCAGCGGCCGTGGCGGAGACTGCCGGCTCTGATCCAGGGATCGCCGAGCAAATCGCTCTGCTCTATCAGCTCAAAGGAGCAAGCCATGGCGCCATGCCCGAGGCTCCTGCAAGCCTCGCCGGTCAATGGGCAGGCCGCCACCGCAAATCGGCCCTGGCGGTTGCAGCCGCTGTGGTGGTCATCATGCTGTTCGGCGCCGCGATTGCATTTGAGCTGTACCGGATGCAAGCGCCGATGCCGTCGCAGAATCTTCTGGTGACAGCCAGTACACTCCATAGCCAATGGGAAGAGGCCGAACGCAGTCAGTCAGTTGACGCTACACCTGGTGTCGTCCTTGCAGCGCTGTCACGGTTCGGGCAATTGCCGGTTGTCCCGGATCTGGAAAGCACCGAGCTGGCGATCGGCCATATCAGCGTCTCCAATGGACCGGAGGGCCGCCTGCTCCAGATCGGGTATCGCGGCAAACACGGCTGTCGTCTCAGCCTGTTCGTCTTTAACCATGCCCGGCTGCCTGAAATGCGGGTCCGCACGGAAAACGGGCTGGAGCGCGGTTATGGGTGGCAGGTCGATGATCTGGGGTACCTGCTATTCGCCAGGGGTATGGATGAGAGCCGTTTCGACCTGATCGCAGACAAGGTCGAGCAGGCGACGCGCCGCCGTGCCCCGCTTGACCGCCAGGCAGCACAACAACTCGCCGAGAACAAGCGCCACAGCGCCAGCTGCAAGGTATAAAATCACGGCTGAGGGAATAATCCGGCTCCCTCATTCGTTTCTTCTTACTTCAAACAGACCAGGTCTGAATGCTGCCGGCCCCATTGTGGGGAACCAGGCGGCGAAGGGAGAAGAATATGAGGAGATTTTCGACTGTCTCGCGCCGCGAATTCGGCAAGCTGGCTGGCGCTGCCGGGCTGGCCATTGGGGTTGTGCCGGGGTTCGCGCGTTCGGCCCTCGCCGCAGCCGGGCCGGATTCCGCCGAAATCATCACCGGCAAGGCGGCGGGCATGCTCGTCCACAATGCCGAACTCGGCGTTATGGAGACGCCGCTCGCCATGCTGCGAAAATATGAACACACGCCGAAAGAGGTGCTGTTCAACCGGCTGCACTTCCCTCACAAAGGCGATGCCGCCTGGTACGCTACGACAGCGGTGCCCTCAGCCGATATGGTCAAGAATTGGACGATCCGCGTCGATGGCCTTGTGCAGCGGCCACGTACGCTGACCATCGCCGATCTTGAGGCCCGGTCGCAGGAGAAACGGGTCTCTGTACTGCAATGCGCTGGTAACGGCCGCAGCTACTATGCAGCCAAGGAGAAGGTTGCGGGCGGTCAATGGAAGAATGGCGGCATGGGCAATGTCGAATGGGAAGGCGTCCCGCTCCGGGTTCTGCTCGAAGATCTGCAAATGAGCCCGAGTTCGGCCGCCAAATGGCTAACCGCTGAAGGCTGGGACGAACCGGCAACGGTGGAAGGCTCTGATTTTGCCAAGAGCTATCATCTTGATGACAAGGCGCTGGATAATGCCATTCTGGCGCTGAAGATGAACGGCGAACCGATCCCCGCCGTGCATGGGGGACCGGTGCGGCTGATCATTCCCGGCTATTACGGCAATATGAACGTCAAGATGCTAACCGTCCTGCTGTTTGAGGCCGAGCAGTCGCCGAGCGCTTTCCAGTCGGTCGGCTACCGTATGCCGAACAAGCCGGTCGAGCCGGGTGAATTCGAGGCCAATGATTACACGCTTGAGAACAGCGTTCCGACCTACGGACACACGATCAAAAGCGTGATCTTCTCGCCGCTTCCTGAAGATGGGGCCAAGTCCGGCCCGGTCGAAATCACCGGCGTCGCCTTCAATGACGGCACCTCGCCGATCACCACCGTCGAGGTCTCTGCCGATGGCGGCAAGAGCTGGCAGAAAGCCGATATCAAGAAACCGGAAAGCCCGTGGGCGTGGTATCACTGGTCGGCCAAGGCAAAACTCGCATCGGGCAACAACGTCCTCATGTGCAAGGCGACCGATGAGGCTGGCCGCACGCAGCCGATAGATGGTCTGACCCGTTGGAACCCGCGCGGCTATGAGTGGAACGGCGTCGACCGCGTCGAAATCGCCGCCTGATCATTGCGTGGTGCGCCGCCATCCGACAGCGCACCACGCTCATATTCTTAGACCGTCCTTCAATCCCCAGGGAGTTGCACAGCTTGCGATCGGCGTCGTCCTTCCTGTTTGTTCTCGCTGTGGCGCTGTCACCCGGACTGACATCGGCGGCAGATCGTTTCAACCTGCCGCAAGGGCCGGGACGCGACCTTGTCTACGGTCATTGCCAGACATGTCACGATCTGCAATCGGTGGCGGATTCCGCAGGCATCAGGCGCGGGGCATGGAACGCGGTTCTGGACAATATGAAGGAATTCGGCCTCAGGATCAGCGACGATCAGCGGGCGGAAATCCTTGACTATCTCGGTACCTATCTCGGCCCGAACCCGCCGCCCAGCACCGCGGAAGTCACCGAAACCGGTGCTGCTGACGGCGCTAAAGTCTTCGAAGACACTTGCATTGCCTGCCACCAGGCCGACGGCAAGGGCATCCCCGGACAGTTTCCGCCACTTGCCGGAAACCCGGACCTGTTCCTGGCGGCCGATTTTCCCGCGATCGTAGCACTTAACGGAATTGAAGGTCCGATCGAAGTCGGCAATCAATCGTTCAATATGCTCATGCCCTCTTTCGACTTTCTCTCCGATGCCGAAATCGCCGCGGTCGTGAACTATGTCCGATCGCAATGGGGAAACGATACAGCCCAACCGGCCGGGTTCGGTCATCTCGCACCGGACGACGTCGCCGCACTGCGAAACAAGCCGATGCCGTCAGCCGCAGTTCACGATTACCGCGCATCACTGAAAAAGTGAGCCCGGCTGGCCGGCGGGATATCTGTATGGTACCTGACTCTCGAAAGGCCCTAATTCGGGTGTTGCGCCCGGCAGAGTTCCTCGGCGCGCTGTCGGAAACTGGCATATTGGGCATCGTTGATCACGCCCTCCGCCTTCATCTTGTCGACGTCACCGACGCGCTGGTCGAGGCAGCTCACCAAGGCAGCGTTCACGCTTTTCACGGGCGTTTGCTCGGCGAATATGGGAATTTCTGCGGTATCTTCTGCAAACAACGCACGGAAGTCACCCGCCCAATTGACATAAAGGATGACGCCGATCGTAACGGCGATCACCAGGGCGATCAGTCTGGCAGAAATACTATCTGCAAAGCTGCCGGATGCGCCTGCCGTCATCATCGATTTCCTCCCAATCCTTCCGCTTTCTGCTCAATCGCGCCGAAGCGGCAAATTCGTCAAAAGATTCTGTGGCTTGAAGATCAGTTTGCTATCGTCGTTCATCGCCAGCGCCAAATATACCGGCTTCCCTTGGAGCGTGTCCAGAGCGTCCTCCGGGTTCAGAAATTCCAGACGGTAAAGGGCGATGATCTTGTAAAGATCCTCTTCGGCGACATCCTCGCCATTATAAAGCGCATTGAGAATACGGGTCGATTCCGTATCGCAGCCAATGTGCCAGGACCAATGCTCATCGCGAATCGACTGCATCGCCTGAACACGCGTCCTGACCTGCAGAAAATGCGCAATCCAGGCTTCGATAACGCGGCCGAGCGCGTCCGGTGTGGCTTGGGTGAAACGAAAATCGACGGCCATGTCGAACCGGTCGGAGCGCTCCCAGTAAACGTGCTTATTCTCCTCGGTCAGAACGTCCAGCGCGACTTCGCGCGCCGCCGGATCCGCTCCCGCCAGCAACTGGCCGAGAATACCGGCGTCCCCTTCATTCGCGCGCATTTCGACGATTTCGGCGTCTGCCAGCATCAGCTGATCATCGCCTGTTGTGACCGCCTGCTCGCGGAAGAACAATTCCGCTGCCCGCAATTGCATCGGATCGTTTACATCACTCAATATGCTGCGCAAGATCAGATGCACCATCTGATCGATGAACATCGGTGGGATGGCGATCGCATCGCCGGAGAACAACGTTGCATAGGCTTCCTCAATGGTGCCATGCGCAGCGAGATGGTCGCGATAGCGGAGGACAACACGGTAATTGTCAGCCGCATCGCGATCCTGGATGGCGTCCAGTTCACCAGGGCTGACGGGCGCGAATGGTTCGGCCATGAGCTTTTCGAAAAGTGCGTGCTCGGCCGGACAGGACTCCGCCACCGGGTGAATTTCCGGCCGCGTGTAATAGGCGCGCAGATAGTCCGGCGTCACGCGCAACCAGCCATTTTCACCACGCGTCACAAGATGCAGACCGGCCGACTTCCAGAACTCCATCTCTAATCCTCGACGATATCCCATACACGCGCATGAAGCTTTTCGCCCGGTGGCGTGACGAGGTGAAACTCTTCACGGAGCTCACCGGCCTCGTCAAAGAAACGGCGTAAGGCGAAAACGGCATTGATCGGCGCGTCCCGGCAAAGCTCAAGTGCGAAATCGATTTCCCCCTGCGCAACCATCATCGCCTCTTCGAGCGATGGCGCACCATGACAATCCACGAAATACTGCGCCAGACGCTGTGTTAGGGCATCGGCCTGCTCCACGGACATCTCGGTTACAGATACGAATGTCGAGTGGCCGAATGTCTCCAACGACAGAAAACCATTGCTGAAGGCCTGCCTGGATTTGCCCGCAAGTGCATCTTCAGCAGTCCTGGCAAAGGCGAAACCACCGGGAATCGCCCATTCGTCCGGTTCAGCAGCCTTTTCGAAAACGAAGCTGTCGGAGGGATCGAACCGGATCGTTTTCATGAATTTCATGCCGCCTCACCTCGATGCATGCGCAGCCGCATGAGTGCATCCGTCACCATCAGTGTGTGTGTCCCTGATCCGGTTTTGATTAGTGCCCCTCCCGACTCGTCGAGGCCGAGAAACTCATGATCGCCATCATACGGCACGACTACGGCCGCAAGTTTCTGTTTCCTCGAAATTCGCGCCAACCACTGATCGTGTACCGGCTTGAACCCATCTTCCGACCAGCTATGGATGACATTAACCATATGGCGCGATACAGACTCCAGAAGTGCCGTCCTGCCAAGAGGTCCGCAGCCTTCATCCCAAAGCGTTGTCCGATCGGCTTCGTGGCCCGGCTCCGGCTGGCCCTGCTTCGGACGCATTCGCAGCTTTAGCGACACGACCATCCACTCCGGCACCCCTTCATGATCCGCCTCGGAAATCACAATGTCGGCAAAGCCGATCTCGGCTTCATTCGCCAGAATGACGGATGGCCATTGATAGGTGATGGACACTTCCGGCGGGCTCAGCGCCCCGATGGAATCGCCAGTCGCAACCATTGCCGCAAACAGGATTTCCTGACAGCGGGGCCGCATGACCACGGGTTCGAGTACGAGCGCGAAGCGGAGATCGTCCGGATCCTCCGACCAGACCAGGTCTCCCGCTCCAAGCCGCCCGGCCGCCGCCTCCGTTTCCGCCCAGGCGGCTGGCGATCTGCCGGCCGCGAGCCGGTGGCCTGTCAGAAGCGGCGGAAATGCCGGATGCGGGTCCCGCATGTTGCTGCTTAACCGTTCCCTAGTGCATCAATCCAAACGAAGGCTCCAACCAAAGTTTGGTAAAATTGATGCATAAACAAAGAGTTAGGGTGCTGTCGCATGGATCTTGTGAATGCGTCAGTGCCCGAGCGTGATTTCTCCTTCGACGACATGGTTGAGGTCGACGCCTTCGGCCGTAAGCACCATCTTCACTTTCAGCGACGATTGACTGCCCAGATCGGCCTCACGCACGACGCGCTCGATTTCCTGCTGCGATGTCACCCCGACATGCTTGAGGAATTTGCGCAATGACATGTTGAATTCATCGTTCATGATCTGCTCCAGAATATGCGGCCTGACGCGAAGCGATGCGTCAGTCCAGTCTTACGGATTGGTTGGAAGAGCTGAACGCATCCGCAGACGATGTTGTCTGCGTTTGCGCAACGCCCCAGGCGATAGCGCTTATCACGATCATCGCCGCGATCCCTATCAGTACGGATTTCATAACAACACTCCCCATAATTTTGATGGTGTCTGTTAAAGTCGCACCACTTATCATTGATTTTTCTTCGGTTTATTCGATCACTCTATCGGGCCGGTCGCTTTTTTCAAGAAACGGATGAGCGCATCGCGATGTTCTACACTTTTCAGCCGCTGGATCGGCATCTTGGTCCCCGGCACAACGACATCCGGACCATGATCGAACAATTTGCTAACCGTTTCCTCGGTCCAGACGATACCGGAATTGCGCAAGGCCGGCGAATATTCGTAGCCTGGCACCGTTCCGGCTCTGCGGCCGAACAGGCCGTACAGCGTCGGTCCCGCCCGGTTTCTAGCGTCCGGCGTCAACGTATGGCAGACGCTGCATTTGCGGTGAAACTCCAATTCGCCCGGATCATCGCTTCTGGCCATTTGAAACCGCCTGGGGAATGTCGACCGGAGGGGAGCCATTTCGCGCGGGATTACCTGCCAGCGCGACGCGAAATCGTCCAGGCCGACATGGTAGATCTGTTCGGCGCCCGGCACGAAATCGAAATCCCAGACCGGGCCGTAAGTGACAGGTCCGCCTGCGATCCTCCTGGCCGTATCGGCCTTGAAAACCTCGATTACACCTTCGCTGTCTCCATAAGCCAGCAGCGTTCCGTCGCGGGAAACCTTCACGCTTAAAATCGGACTTTCGCTCCGGGCGAGTGGCGTAAGCAGGTCAGCTTCCGCGATCCCGATCACCCCTGCGGAGCCGTCGAGCGCCCCGAAGAGAAGGCGGTTATCGTCGATGAGAGCAATGGAATTTATGCCCCAGCCATGACGATAGACCGGGCGAATCTGAGCGCCAGTATTGGCGTCCCATTCGATGATCTGACCGTCATTGCCGGCGGTATAAATACGGTTTCCATCAGCGGAGAAAACGACGGAGTTCACATTGCCCTTGTGCCCGGAGAGCGTCAGGATTTCGCTTTGTGCGTGAAGATCGTAAAGCCTGGCCGTACGGTCCCAACGAGCGGCCGCCGCCTTCGAACCATCAACAGAAACCGCCACACTCACGACCTTGTCCTTTCCTCCTTCGATGCGGGCGAGGAGACGGCCTTCGCGCAGATCCCAGATCCCGAGCGAGCCATCGTCACTCACTGAAACGATATGCTCGCTGCCCGGCACGAAGGCGACATCATTCACTGCCGCCTCATGGCCAATGAAACGATGGAGAATTTGCGCAGTCGTTCTTGAGATGTCCCAATGAATAATGGAGAAGTCGAAGGAGGCGGTCAGCGCGCTTTGACCGTCCGGCGAGATCGCAATAGCCTTGATTGGCCCGCCATGGCCACGTAACTCATCGGGTAAACTCAGGGCGCGGATTGTTTGTGAGAATAGAGCCAGCACGCAACAGGTGAGCGCCGCTGCCAGTCTCCCGATATGGCGCCTTAACAGCGTGGCTGTTTGGGCGATAGCAGGCGATGCAGTATCATTCAGCTGGCTGAAGATGTCCGTCATCTGCGCCGGCCTTTTGCTGAGCTTTCTCCTGCGCCTCGACTTCTTCAACCCAGAGCGAGTGGTGTTCCTTTGCCCAGTTTACGTCAACCTCGCCACTGGTCATCGCGTCCAGCGCGCCTTCCATGCCGACTGTGCCGATATAGATGTGAGCGATGACGATGACCGTCATGATGACGGCCATGACGGCATGCCAGAGCGTCTGGTATTGCTGTTCCTGAATGGGCGCCAGATTGGTTTGAAGATCAGTTCCAAAAACAGAATTCAGCAGCGCAAAGGTCTTACTGAACATTGCGGTGTCAAACGGATTGAGCAGCGCCCAGCCTGAGAAAGAAATCGAGACGCCGCACAGGACAATGAGCCAGAACAGAATTTTCTGCCCGGCATTGAACTTGCGCGAGTCAGGATGGCCACCGCCAAAAAACCCGCCGCCTCGTAAAATCCAGACAATATCATGACGGTTTGGAATATTATGCGCGATCCAGATCACAACAATCAACGCGATCGAGGTCATGAAGGCGAAGGCGACGTAATTATGGATGAATTTGCCGAACAGTGCGATCGTCGCGAAGGCTTCCTTGCCGATGAGCGGGATCAACAGGCTGCGTCCGAAAAGCAGATTGAGACCGGTGAGCGCAAGCAGGATAAAGCTTGACGCAAGAAGCCAGTGCGACGCCCTTTCAAGGCCGGAAAATCGCTTCATAGTCCGGCCTGCTGGTGCAGGATCGATACGGATACGTCCGCGAATGACGAAGAAAAGCGCCAGCAGCATCAGAACGCCCAAAATCGCCCAGGCAGAATACATCACCAGCGGGCCATTGCGGGTTTCCTGCCAGTAGTGGCCCTCCGACTGGATCATCAGCCCGCCACGCGGATTATGCCCGGCGACAGTGCCGCGTATCCCCTGGCGAATTTGCCGCCACAGCTCGGCATCAGCCGATGTGCCTTCCGTCGTGTTTCCGGGAACCGCACCGGCAGTTGGTTTGTCCGGACCTGTTGCTTGAGCAAATGACGGCGAGGCTGATGTGACCAGAAGGGCCAGGGTGAAAAGGGCAAATGCGACGATTGCAGCTCGAAAGATGTGTCTTGCGCCGGTCATCGTAAGCGTCTCCCCCCTCGCGCTTCGATACTCGGCGGCGCGAAGGTTCTGAAATATTGTCTTGAATTTCTAG
>CAYOUP010000079.1:0-10807 GCA_964407125.1 uncultured Hyphomicrobiaceae bacterium
GTACAGCACCTCTATCGTCGGGGCGTTGATGAGTTGTTTTGGCGAGACCCAGAAATGGCGATTGAGATCCGTACTCCCGTCCAGCGACAGGCCGAGCGCCTTCCACACGCTGACCCAGACGAGCTTCGAGCAATAAAACGCGTTCTCCTGGCCCAGATTGAAGCTCCAGAACCAGTAGTCACGGCCCAGATATTGTTTCGCCGTGTCGGCAATGGCGGCGCGTTCACTCGCGGGCCGGTCCTTCACGCGCCCATGCCAGATATTGTACTTCTCATGAATCTTCTCCCATTCCTCATAGGGCGTGCGAATAACGCCATTGGGGAAACGGCTGTACAGCGATTCATAGCGGTGTTCGGCTTTCGGGGTGGCCTCGACGACCCAGCGCTTGCCGCCGTCGTCGATCTCGATGATCGCAACATGGCCGACCTGCGGGAGACCGGCGGCGAAGGGCGTAAGCCTGCGCTCGCCCGGGCCGGTCGCATTGAAATAGCGTGACTTGAATTCGCTGTAAGTCAGGCTCTCAAGCTCGTTGGCGATGGCGATCTGTTCGGGATCGCCTGATGCCCGCGCCTGTTCGATGAAGCGCTGTTTCTCCTGCTCCCATTCGGCGGCTTCGGACTCCTCCGTTACAGGCTGAGAGTCCACCGCGCGGAAGAACGGGATCACCGCGCCGGGCAAGGCTGGCCAGAGCAGATCGCCGCTTTGGAAGGTCTCAGGATCGGGATGCGGCAGCGCCGGTTTGTCCGCTTCCTCCGAGCAGCCTGCCAGTGCGAACACGGCCGCGATCGCTGTGAGTATGAACCATTTGAACCGCATGTTATCCCTCCCTTCGCTCTCCGGCGCGCAAGACCGGTTTCGATCCGGCGCGCGTGAGCGTTATCCGGATTTGCGCAGTCTATCAAACGCCATCAAATCGCGCATCAGCCCTTCGAACTGGGCGAGCGGCACCATGTTCGGCCCGTCCGATGGTGCGCGGTCCGGATCCTCATGCGTCTCGATGAAGACGCCCGCCACGCCGACGGCAACCGCTGCACGGGCCAGAAGCGGCACGAATTCACGCTGGCCGCCGCTCGTTCCGCCCTGCCCGCCCGGCTGCTGAACCGAATGGGTGGCGTCGAAGATCACCGGGCAGCCGGTCTCCGCCATGATCGGCAACGCGCGCATATCAGAGACGAGCGTGTTGTAGCCAAAGCTGACGCCGCGCTCGGTCAGGAGGATATTCGGATTGCCGGCACCGGCCAGCTTGGCGACGACATTTTTCATGTCCCAAGGCGCCAAAAACTGCCCCTTTTTCACCTTCACGACTTTGCCGGTTTTGGCCGCTGCGATCAGCAGATCGGTTTGGCGGCAAAGAAAAGCCGGGATCTGCAGTACGTCGACGGCCTCGGCGACAGGCGCGCATTGCTCGGCGGTATGAATATCAGTCACGACCGGCAGGCCGAGGCTTTCGCGGATCTCGGCAAAAACGGGCAGCGCCTCGTCAAGCCCGACACCGCGCGCACTTGAAAGGCTCGTGCGGTTCGCCTTGTCGAAAGATGATTTGTAGATGAGGCCAAAGCCGAGCCGTCCGGCAATTTCCTTGAGCGCGCTTGCCATTTCCAGCGCATGGGCGCGGCTTTCCATAGCGCAGGGCCCGGCGAAAACAACGAGCGGCGCATCGTTGGCGACCGTAATATTACCGATCTGAACGGATGAATTGGGTTGCATGACAGCCTCTGCGCTTAGGTATGACGCACCGATTGAAGCGCCTGTCATGGACCGAATGCACGCCAATGTAAACCCGTTTGCCGCCTGCGTTGGCTAGGCATTCCTTACGGCCGTCAGGGTATGGAGCTGATAAAGCGCTAATGCGAAAAGGATGAGAGCACCGGCCTGATGGGCAAGAGCGAGGCCGATCTGCAATTGGGTGAGAAGTGCGAAAATTCCGAGTGTGATCTGGCCGGTAACGATAGCGGCTGCAATCAGCGAAAGCCGCCGTGCCTGTCCGTCACCCGAGCGCCATGCAAGCCAGAGATTGAAGACGGCCAAAACCGCGATCAGATAGGCGAGCATGCGGTGGTTGAACTGCACGGTCAGGACATTCTCGAACGGATTCAGGTACCAGGGCTTCATGATCAGAAGTCCGTTCGGAATGATCTGCCCGTCCATCAGCGGCCATGTATTGTGAGACAACCCGGCATCGGTTCCGGCGACGAAGCCTCCGAGCAGAATTTGCAGATAGATGAGAACAGCGAATATTCCGGCGACCGCAATCAGGCCGCGCCCTACCCTCATTTCGCGAGATCTGTCTCTCAAGCCGAACGCCACCCACAGCATCGCGCCAAAGATCAGGACGGCCAGCCCCAGATGCGCGGTGAGCCGGTACTGGCTGACATCGATGCGGTCGACAAGCCCGCTCTGCACCATGTACCAGCCAAGTGCGCCCTGCGCTCCGCCGAGCAGAAAAAGCGTGATGAGACGCGGCATCAGCCCTGCGGGGATCGCGCCGCGCAGCCAGAACAGGACAAAGGGTACGAAAAAGGCGACACCAATGAAGCGGCCGAGAAAGCGATGCGACCATTCCCACCAGTAGATCGCCTTGAATGCAGACAGGCTCATGCCCTCATTCACGAGCGTGTATTCGGGGATCTGCTTGTATTTCTCGAACGCGTCCAGCCAGTCCGCTTCGCTGAGCGGCGGAATTGCGCCCAGAAGTGGTTGCCACTCCGTAATGGACAGGCCGGAATCCGTCAGCCGTGTTGCGCCGCCGACAATCACCATCGCAAAGATCAGCCCGGCAACAGCGAACAGCCATACGCGCAAAGCCCAATGCGCGGGCGCGCCGCCGATAGCCCGGTCTGCCGATGCTGTGGAATGCGTGATGGAAGACATGCCGTTTATCCTTGCTCACAGAACAGCTAATCCTGATCCGCAGATGCGGCAATGGGAAGGAATGACGCGGCGGCCATTCGCAGCTTTTCAGGCGAAAAAAATAAAGCTACACACTGTTTCATGACATTAGCGCAGCGAAAATTTATCGGCGGTATCGGACTGGTTGTCTTCTCCATCGTTTATTATGCTTTCGTCATTTCGGTTGCACTTGCCCGCTTGCCCGAACTGGCGACGGGCTGGCATATTTTATTCTATTTTCTCTCGGTGGTTATCTGGTTCATCCCCTCCGCGCTGATTATCCGATGGATCGGTCCGGCACGGCAACGTTGATATTTCATAGTCTTTCCGGCGTTAAACACGCTGAAATTGTGCCCGTGATATGGTAAATTACAGCCGAGGTCACGTTTGGAGGCACAGATGGGGTATCAGAAAAACAAGGACGATTACCGGGTGATTGCCAGCACTTGCAGCGTTGGCGGCTGCCCGACAATCATGGAAGGCGGCAATCCGGATGAACTCGTGGTCGTCGGCAAGCTGAATGCCGATGTTCTCAACAGCGAAGCGGTCCGCAAGCAGACCGGTGAAGGCGAAATCGCCGTCGTCATCCCGCGCAGCCTGTTGGTCAAGGCCGCCAAGTCACTATCGGTAAATTGAGATTTAGCTAGGCGACCAATCCCTCCGACTGTTTCCAGCGAGGGGCTGACGCGACAATAACGCGATTGCGTCCGGCGTGTTTTGCTTCATCAAGCGCTGTATCAGCGCGATCCACGAGTGCTTCTATTTGATGATCATTCGGTCCGAGCTCTGAAATGCCGGCACTTATGGTCGCCGTGACCGTCTCGCCAAGAGAATGCTCCAGATTTTCAAACAATGTGCGCAAATTTTCCACTATTTCACGCGCAATTTCTGCGCCGATATCGGGGAACAGAATCGCGAATTCTTCTCCGCCAAGCCGTCCGAAGAAATCATAATCCCGGATCAGCGCGGTACAGACTTCCGCCAATGCGACAAGTACCTGATCGCCAGCAGGATGTCCGAAGCGATCATTGATCGATTTGAAACGGTCTATATCCAGAATGGCGAGTGAAAGCGGCGACCTATCCTGGACCGATAGCTGAAACTGAGCGGTGGCGCATTCATGCCAACCGCGGCACGACAATGCTTTCGTCAGATGATCGGTGGCTGCGGTCTGTCTGAGTTCGAATTCGCTAAGCGCAGACTTTGCAAATTGCTGCAGCAAGGCAATCTCGGACGCCGTAAACTCGCGCGGTTTGATGTCGATCGCACACAAGGTGCCGATCTGATAACCTTCCGGGATCTTGAGCGGTATTCCGGCATAACCTCTAATGAAGGGCTCGCCGGTTACAAACGGATTGTCCCTGAAACGCGGATCTTCCCGTGCATCGCGGACAATTAATGGTTCATCCTTCTGGATCGTATGAGCGCAGAATGAATCGTCTCTTGGCGTTTCGCAAACGTCCACCCCCCGCCGCGCCTTCAGCCATTGCCTGTTGCGGTCGATCAGGGAAATCGCGCAAATCGGTACGTTCAAGGTCTGCTGGATCTGGCCGACGATGTTTTCAAAAGGCGCTTCAGCCGGGCTGTCGAGCAGATCGAGGCGATGTAACGCCCTGACGCGGCCTTCATCGTCATCAGGCTTGAAATCACGTCTCATGCAAGCTTCCTTACGGCATGATCCTTCCGGCAGACGCACTGCGCCAAGGCCTGGTTACGCCCGCAAAAGAGGCCCGGAACCGCTTTTTCATCCTCGTTACCCGGAATTTACGCAGTTCCAAGGGCCGAATGCCCAAGCGGGCACGATGCTTCCCACACGAGCTTTCCATTGAGGCCGTCACAGCATGCTCCCGCTAAGATGTCAGGTATAGCAATACAACCAGAGTGATTAACCGCAGGTTGATACCGCTCCTGATGGCATTAGAAGCCGGAATACGCGTAAGGCAGCCCGTTGCAGACTCTGGGGCTCCGCGGATGCATAAAGCTCAAGCCATACCGAAGATGCAGCACCACAATACATTGCAGTTCCGCGCTTGGGGTATAGGAAAGCCATTTCCGGCCAGCCTATCGCCGTTCAGTAGAGCTCGGGCACGAACAGTTCCGGCGGCAGCTTCTCTCTTGTATAGTCCGGGCTATGCTCCCGCCTCGGCAATGTGATGGGTTCGCGCGGAATTTCCTCATAGGGAATCTGTTTCAGGAGATGGGCGATGCAGTTCAGCCGCGCCTTCTTCTTGTCGTCCGCATTGATGATGGACCAGGGGGCTTCGGAAATATGGGTTCGCTCAAGCATTTCCTCTTTCGCCTTGGTGTACTGCTCCCAGCGGCGGCGGGACTCCAGGTCCATCGGCGACAGCTTCCATTGCTTCAGCGGATCGTGAATGCGCATCTGGAAGCGCAGATGCTGCTCCTCATCCGAGATCGAGAACCAGTATTTGATCAGCTTGATCCCTGAGCGGGCGAGCATACGTTCGAACTCCGGTACAGAACGGAAGAACTCCTCCACCTCCTCTTCCGTGCAGAAGCCCATGACGCGCTCCACGCCCGCGCGATTGTACCAGCTTCGGTCAAGCAGCACGATTTGCCCGCCCGACGGCAGGTGCGGAACATAGCGCTGGAAGTACCACTGGGTTTTTTCGCGTTCGCTTGGAGCGGGGAGCGCGACAACCCGGCAGACACGCGGGTTAAGCCGCTGGGTCACACGCTTGATCGCACCGCCCTTACCAGCCGCGTCGCGGCCCTCGAAGATCACGGCGACTTTCAGCTTGTTGGCAACGACATAGTCCTGAAGCTTGATCAGCTCTTTTTGCAGCCGGAACAGCTCCTTGAAGTAGACTGCGCGCTCCGTACTGTCCGTATCCGGCCTGTCGGCAAACCCGTCCATGAGCGCCTGAAGCCGGTCGTCATCCAGTTCCTGCTCCAGCTCCTCATCGAAACTGTCGAGCATTTCGTCGCTGATGCGGGCTTTCATGGTCTCGATGGATTGAGAATTATCGCCTGTCATAATACCTCGTTTCGCGGCAAAGCTCTCTTGGAACCGCTTTGCCTTTATATCGGAGCAAATATATTACAGCCATATGGTGCTGGATTAAACCAGCGGGGCCGGATGAGGCCTAACCCTGAAACATGTCGGCCCATTCGGGATGCTTGCGGCGCTCTGCATTCACATAAGGGCAGAGCGGAATGATTTTCACGTCCTCGGCCCTCGCATCCTCCACCAGCCGCGTCGCCAGCGCCTTTGCGACGCCATATCCGCGCAGGCTGTCGTCAACGGCGGTGTGGTCCGCAATGATCAGATGCGGATTGGCGCGGGAATAGGTCAGCTCTCCTATCCCGTCTATGCCCTCGACGCGGGCGACATAACGCCCTTTCGTTTCGCCTTCCTCGCGCTCTATCGTAACCTGGCTCATGATCTGTTCCTGATCCGAAAAGGATAGTTCTACTTTTCTGGCAGCGGTATGAATTCATCCTTATCGTCGGGCGGAAGCTGGAACCGGCCATGCGCCCAATCGCCTGCGCGCCAGGCTTCCTTGGCAGCCTCGATTTTCTCGCGGGATGAGGCAACGAAGTTCCACCAGATGTAACGCGGCCCGGAGAAGGTCTCGCCGCCAAGCAGCATCAGGCGCGATCTGCGGACCGCCTTGATCGTGATCGGATCGCCGGGACGGAAAACCATCATCCGGTGTGCTTCGTAGCGCTGGCCCGCAATTTCGATCTCACCATCGAGGACGTAGAGACCGCGATCCTCATGCGTGTCAGGCATCGGCAGTTGCGCGCCCGTTTCGAGCACGGCGTCGGCATAGAACATCTCCGAATAGGTCGTGACCGGTGCGGCTTCGCCGTAAGCGGTGCCCAGGATCAGCCGCACCTGCTTGCCCTCCCCTTCGATCAGCGGAAGTTCGGCTTTCGCACGGTGAATGAAGGCCGCGTCAACGTCCTCGGCGTCATCGGGCAGCGCCACCCAGGTCTGAATGCCGAATAGCGACGATTTCGGCTGCGCGCGGACAGTTTCGGCGGTGCGCTCCGAATGGGTGATGCCGCGTCCCGCCACCATCCAATTGACATCGCCGGGCTGGATTTCCAGCTGCGTGCCGAGCGAATCTCGATGCATGAGAGAGCCGTCATAGAGATAGGTCACGGTCGCAAGACCGATATGCGGATGCGGACGCACGTCGATGCCCTGCCCCGTCAGAAACTCAACTGGCCCCATCTGGTCGAAGAAAATGAAAGGCCCGACCATTTTCCGCTTTGCCGAGGGAAGCGCACGCCGCACCTCGAATTCGCCAATATCGCGTGCCCTCGGAATGATCATCGTTTCGATGGCGTCAACTTCATCGCCAGTCGGGCAATTCGGCTCAAGGGCGGGATTCCAGCTCATATCGGCAGTTCCTTGAATGACGAGCATGTGCGTATGCTGGCATATATAAATGCGCTTGCATGTAATTCAATCGCTGTCAGAGAAGTCTCGTCCGCGCCGCGAGCATATGGGTGAGCGTTGCCCCGGCCTCATAGAAACGCGAACGCATCCGGGGCATGAATTCTCCGTGCGTCTTAATGGCAGGCACAGGCAATAAATCCGGATCAACTTCCAGAATGGCCGCCGCGACCGATTTGCCGAATATCGTGCCCGGTCCAATGCCTCGTCCCGAATAGCCGAAGATGGCGTAGCCGCTATCACCCAGACGCAGGATCTTCGGCAGATGGTCCGATGTCATCGCGATGCGCCCGAACCACGCCTGTTCAAAGGCCTCGCCTTTGAGATGCGGAAACAGCGAGGCAAGTTTTCTGGCCGCCCAGTCGCGATGGAAGCCGCCTCCAGCATGATCGAGAGCGCCGATCGCGCCGATGATCAGGCGTCCCGCCTCATCCATTCTGAAGGACGACATGACCCGCGCGGCATCCCAGCACCCCTCGCCGCCGGGCAGGATCGAACGCCTCAGATTATCGCCAAGAGGTTGTGTAGCCATCTGAAAAAAGGCGACGGGGACGTTTTCCGGCTCGGGCAGACCGGCGATATCGAGATGATAGGCATTGGTTGCCATGATCAGCGAAGCCGCGCGGATTGTCCCTGAAGGCGTCGCCACTGTCCAGCCATCGCCTTCGGATTCGACCGAAATCGCAGGGCTGTGTTCATGCAGAAACGCGCCAGCTTCGACTGCCGCACGTGCAAGCCCGCGGCAATAGCTCAGAGGCTGTATCGTCCCGGCGCGGGCATCGTGAAGCGAGCCGTAAAAGGCCGGGGAACCGGTGCGCGCGGCTGTCGTTTCCGCGTCCAGCAGTGACACAGGTGCGTTCAGGGTTTTTTGTTGCCGGTAACGGTCCTTAATATCGCGGAAACCGGCAGGTGAATGCGCGCAGTGAAGCGTCCCGGCGCGTCTCGCCTCGCAGGCAATATCGTGCTGCCCGATCAGCGAGAAAACCAGATCGGGCGCGCCTGCCAGCAGCGTGTTCAGCCTGTCGCCTGCCGCCTTTCCGATGATTGCGACGACCTCTTCCGGCGGCATCCAGAGTCCGGCATTGACAAGGCCGACATTGCGGCCCGAGCCGCCATGACCGATCGTCTCAGCCTCGATCAGCCTGACCGAGCCCCCCTGCCCTGCCGCATGAAGCGCGGCGGAACATCCGGTATAGCCGCCACCGATGACGACGAGATCGGTTACCACGTCGCCTTCGAGCGGCGCATAGCTGGCCTGCTCCTCAGCGGTCTCCTGCCAGAGATTCCTCATCCCGCCATTTTGCCGACCGGCTGAGGGATCAGATGTCAAACCTGATCCCCTGCGCCAGTGGCAGCTCGTGCGAATAATTCACAGTCGCGGTCTGGCGGCGCATATAGCCTTTCCAGGCGTCCGAGCCGCTTTCGCGACCGCCGCCCGTATCCTTCTCGCCGCCAAACGCGCCGCCGATCTCCGCGCCGGACGGACCGATATTGACATTGGCGATACCGCAATCGGAGCCGGTTGCGGAGAGGAAGGCTTCCGTCTCGCGCACATCGTTGGAGAAAATGCAGGAGGACAGGCCCTGCGGCACGCCATTATGGAGTGCAATGGCCTCGTCGAAGGTCCGGTATTTCATCGCATAGAGGATCGGCGCGAATGTCTCCTCACGGACGATTTCGGTCTGTTCCGGCATTTCGACGATTGCGGGACGTACATAGGCCGCTTTCGGGTAGCGATCTTCGAGCGCGCGTCCGCCGCCATGAGCCTTGCCGCCATCGCTTGCCGCCCTCTCCAGCGCGCGCGCCATATTGCCGAGCGCGGTGCTGTCGATCAGCGGGCCAACCAGCGTCGCGCTATCCAGCGGATTGCCGATCGGCAAACCCTCATAAACCTTGACGAGCTTCGGGATCAGTTCGTCATAGATGCTTTCATGAACGATCAGACGGCGGAGCGATGTGCAGCGCTGCCCGGCCGTGCCGACGGCGGAGAAAACGATGGCCCGGAGCGCCAGTTCAAGATCGGCGCTTGGCGCGACGATCATGCCGTTATTGCCGCCAAGCTCCAGAATGCTGCGCCCGAGCCGCCGCGACATGGCCTCCGATACGGCGCGCCCCATCGGCACCGAGCCGGTCGCGGACAGGATCGCGACATCGCGGCTTGCCGTCAGAGCCTCGCCGATCTCGCGCGCGCCAATGACGACCTGAATGAGCCCGGCAGGCGCATCGCCACCGAATTTCGCCATTGCCCGCTCGCAGATTTTCTGCACGGCAAGAGCTGTCAGCGGCGTCTTCTCGGAGGGCTTCCAGAGCACCGGATCGCCGCAAACGAGCGCCAGCGCCGCATTCCAGCACCAGGGCGCGACCGGAAAATTGAATGCAGTGATGATCCCGCAGACGCCCATCGGGTGCCATGTCTCGCGCATGGAATGGCCGGGCCGTTCCGACGCGATCGTCAGCCCGTAAAGCTGGCGGCTGAGACCGACGGCGAAGTCGCAAATATCGATCATCTCCTGTACTTCGCCAAGACCTTCCTGCAGGATCTTGCCGCATTCCAGCGTCACTAATGCGCCTAAATTCTCCTTATTTACCCGTAATTCCTCGCCGATCAGCCGGACCAGTTCGCCGCGCCGCGGAGCAGGCACCTGCCGCCACGCCTTGAAAGCATCAGCCGCGCTTGCAATCATCGCCGCGGCTTCGGCGGGCGTATGAGACCTGATCGATGCGATCTGCGAGCCATCGATCGGCGTCGTTACGGCCATGGAGCCGGATTCCAGATCGGCGGGCGTAAAACCGCACGAATTCAGAATTGTTTCGGAAGGCATGGGCATTCACCTCGCTAATTGCTTAGCTTTTCAGCATTTGAATATAGCGTAAATCAGAGTTGGCCACGCCGACAACAGCGCTATCAGCGCACTGGTAATAATGGGTTGCCGTTACCCCCCATTATCCTTCGACAGCCAGTCAAGAATGGCGTCCGCGCTCTGTTCGTTAAGGGCAAGCGCCGTGTTGTAATGGACGGCAAGACGCAGCAGTGACTTCACGTCAACATCATGCGGAAGCGCGGATAGCGGGTCGATAAAGAAGATCAACGCATCGAGGCGGCCTTCCGCGATCATCGCGCCAAGCTGCGCATCGCCCCCGAGCGGGCCGCTTTTCAGGCAGGTAATGTCGAGACCAAGCGCTTCGCTAAGCTTTGCGCCGGTCGTGCCAGTTGCAAAAAGCGTCAGCCGGCCCAGCCGCTCCTTATGCGTTGCCACCCATTCGAGCATCGCGACTTTCTTGCCGTCATGCGCCACGAGTGCGACATTCGCCCGTTCGCTCATGCGAAGTCTCCATGTGTCTTATGTCGCATCTGTATATCACGCCCGCTTGCCGGACAATCAACCCGATTTAGTTAGCCTTCTAGTGGTTCGACCGAAACATTTGCACGCCTTAGCAGCAACCACATTTGCAAATGTTTCGGTCACAAGAACCACTAGCTAAACATAT
>CAYOUP010000080.1:0-9787 GCA_964407125.1 uncultured Hyphomicrobiaceae bacterium
ATAAGAAGGGTACATTCGGCAAGGGCGACCCGCGCGGCGTGGCGGCCCCCGAGGCGGGTAACAACTCCGCAGCGGGCGGGGCACTTGTCCCGATGCTGGCGCTCGGCGTGCCCGGATCGGGGACGACGGCGGTGCTGCTCGCGATGCTGCTGGCACTCAACATCACGCCCGGCCCCTTGCTGTTCCAGAAAAATCCCGATGTTGTCTGGGGGCTGATCGCCGCGCTCTTCATAGGCAATTTCATGCTGCTGGCGATGAACATACCGATGGTCTCCATGTTCGTCCGCGTCCTGCAAATTCCGACGCGTTACCTGATGCCCGCCGTGGCGATGGTGTCCTTTGTCGGGATTTACGGCATTTCCGGCTCGACATTCGATCTGATGGTTATGATCGGATTTGGCGTAATGGGGTGGGCTCTGCGCAAGCTGGACGTTCCGCTGGTGCCTGTCATCCTGGGCGTGCTGCTCGGCAATCAGATGGAAGTCAATTTGAGGCGTGAGCTGACAATATCCAATGGTGATCTATGGGCACTGGTGGATTCCTGGCTTTCCATCGGGCTGTGGACCTTCGCGATCATCGGCTTTGTCATGCCACTGATCGTCGGGCGCTACTTCCGGCCGAAGATTGCTGATGAACCAATAGCGGAAGGAAGCGATCCGGACTGATCGCCTGAAACGCCCTTATTCCACCGTGCGACGCTCGACTCGCGTCCCGTCGCTGAGACCGGGGCCGGGATAGAGGATGATGGTCCGGTCTTCCTCGATGCCGTCAAGCACTTGCGCCTGAATGCCGTTATTGCGCCCGATCTTCAGCTGTCTTAGCCCTGCCGTGCCGTCGACAACCTCGAAGACGGCCCATCCGCCATCCTGTCGGAACAGCGCGCTTGACGGTACGACAAGCGCATTTTTGTCCTCCCACACGACGATGCGCACCTCGACCCGGAAGCCATGCCCGAGGCTTGCACGTTTTTCCGGAGGATCATCGAAACGGATGATGACATTAACCCGCTGTTCCTCGACGCCAAGCGCGGAGAGTTTCGTGAAACCCCAAGGCTCGATCCGTTCGACCGTGCCAGCCAGATCCTCATCGCCACCCCAATCCTCGATGATCACGCGGTCTCCGCGCTCGACACGGACAGCATCCGTGGACAGAAGTTCTGCAACGATCTCAAGATCATTGGACACATTGCCGATTTCCAGAATAGGCGCGCCCGCCGCCATTGTCGTTGCACTTTCCTGCATCACACGCAGAATCCGCCCGGACACAGGGGCCTTAAGAGAAATCGGCGTGCTTTTTTCATAGGCCGGATCATGTTGACCGGGATCATCGGAGAAATTGATGAGACGCGCCCTCACATTGGCAAGGTCGGCTTCTTTCATCGTGATGGCAGCACGCGCCGTCGCAACGCCAGCATCAGCGGCACGGGCCTCGCGCTGTGCGCGGTCGAGAGCGGCTTCGGAAACCGTGCCCTGGCTGCGCAAGGTCTGCGTGCGCTGAAGATCGGTATCCGCCAGCGATTTGTCGGCAAGAGCCTTGTCGAGATCGGCGCGCGCAACGCGCATCGCCGCTTCGGCTGCGAGCACTTCGGCCCGTGCCTGTTCCCGCGCGCGAATATCGAGCGGCGTCGGCGCGACCGGCAGCATCCGCGCCACGACCGTCTGCCCGCCCGTGACGCTATCGCCCGGCTTTACATCGACACGCAACAAGCGCCCGGCGGTCGGCGCGGACACCACATAAGCATCTCGAACGCGCGTCTTCGCCTCCTCGTCGATGGTCAGCATCATCGGCTCGCGTGCCGTCTGCCCCATATCGACAATGAGCGGACGCGGCCAAAACGCATAGCCAAGCGCAGCGGCAAGCAAAATGGCGACGCCCGTCATGATCCATGTTCGAGAAGACCGCTTGCGTTCCACGATCGTTTACTCCCGTGTTTTCAGAGCGGACACAGGATCAATCCGGTCCACATCGCGTTTAACGATCCAACCCGAAACCGCCGATGCAATCAGGACAGCTACAGCCGCCGCGCCATAGCTGTCAGGCGCAACTGTGGCAGGGATTTGATAAAGATCGGTGCTGAAGCCCTCTGATATCGCCTGGGACAGGTAATAGCCAAAGAAACCGCCGACCGGCAGCGCAAGAAGCGTGATGATGCCAAGCTCGCCGAGCAGCACATAAGCCGTTTCGCCCCTTGTAAAGCCGATAACCCGCAGGCTGGCAAGATCACGCTCATATTCAGCAAAGGCAATCCGGGCGGTGTTGTAGACGATGCCGAAGGTGATGACGGCGGCGATAAGCGCCATGATGTAACGCACCCGTCCCGCGCCCTCATCGAGCAGCTTCTGGAATGCATCGCGCACTTCATTGCGGATACCGACGCCTGCAATGAGCGGCATGGCCTTCAGTTCGCGGTAAATCGCGTCACTACGAGCACTGTCTATGCGCATATATGCACCGGAGACGCGATTATTCTCCTTAAGCAGACGGTTCAGCTCTCCCAGTTCCATATAGGCGGGCGAACCCAGAAGCGTTTCGGCAATCCCAACAACAGGGACATGTATTGTCGGGCGACGGCCTTCCCGTACCTCGATCGTCAGAATATCGCCCGCACTGATTTTGAGGATCTCTGCCAGAGGCTGGGACAGAATGACTCCGTCCTTGCGGATGTGTATCGCGGCAAGATTGCTGTTGACGGCCCGGTAAAGACGCGGATCGGCAACCAGTCCGCTGATCCCGCCGCGATACGTCTCAAAGCCATTGCGCAGGATCGCCGAAACGCTTCGGAACGGCTCGACCTCGATGACGCCGTTCATTCGCTCAAGCCGGTAAACCGCATTCTGACCGCGTGGTTCGTTGAATGTTACCGTCACGTCACTGCGGTCAATGACACCGAAATTCCATTCGATGGTCTTATCGAAACTGCTTATTGAACCGAGCATCGCGACGGACAAACCCATGCCCGCGGCAATCCCTAATGTCGCCGCAGCTGCGCGGCCGGGTTGCCGTATTAGACGGCGCAGGATCATGCGGCTTGGTTGATCGAGAACCCGTTTCAGGATGCCGCCAATGCGCACCGCGCGGCTGAAGTCGGCCGGGGCGGGAGGGCGCATGGCGACAGCAGGGGTCAGCGAAAAGACCTGCCGTAACACGAAGATACCGCCAGCCGAAGCGGCGCAGATGCTGACAATGACGCCTGTCAGGAAAGTCGCCGGATCAACCTGAAAAACAAGAAAGGGGAATTTGTAATAGGCTTGGTAGACCGTGGCGAGACCGCGCCCGGACATCACACCCATGATGCAGCCGAGGGCAGCGCCACCGGCGGCGATCAGGAGGATCAACTTGAAATAATGCGTGCTGACTTCCAGGCTCGTATAACCGAAGGCCTTCAGCAGTCCGATCTGTTCGCGTTCGGCCTGAATGATCCGTGATATGACGATATAGAGAAGGAAAGCCGCTACGGCGAGGAAAATGGGCGGGACGATTCGGCTGGAAATCGTCAAGCTTTTGATTTCCTCAGAGATAAACCGATCGGAGACATGGTCTTCGAGGCCATAAGCGCCAGTGCCGCCATAGGGCTCAAGAATGCGGTCGATTCTGTCCAGCACAGCGGGCAGCCTTGCGCCGTGCGACAGGGCCACGACTGCTTCGTTAAACGCACCGTCAAGATCGTAGGCTGCTCCAAGCGCTTTCTTGCTCATCCAGATGACAGCGAAGCGTTTGTCGTCCGGCACAAGCTCACCGGGCGGGACCGCGTAGAGAAATTCCGGCGACTGCGCGAGACCGGCAATGCGGAATGTCCGCCTCGCGCCGTTCATCGTCGCGGTCAGCGTGTCGCCGGGACCGAGATCATGCGCTATTGCAAAGTCTTCGAGCAGCAGGATTTCTTCCGAGTGCGACGGGTCGATCCTCCGGCCTGCCGCAAGATAGATGTCGTTGAGGCGCGGGGGGCTGAAAACATCGATCGACACGGCTTGCGCCCGTATCGGCGCGGCAATACCGGGCAGGTCGATCAGCGCACCGCCATTGATCCGTCCTTCAGCAGCGGCAACGCCCGGAACTTCGGTGAGCTTGCGAATGATATGGTTCGGTGCGCGTTTGACCGGCGCGAAGACATCCGCAAGACGGTAGCGCTCATAATAGGCACGGCGCGTTTCCTGGAGCGAGTTCACGAGACCGTCCATCATCACGAGCATCAGAACGCCGACAGAGATGACGATCGCAATCGCGATGGCCTGTCCCTTGATCCGCCAGAGATCGCGCAACAGCTTGCGGTTGAGTGGGCTCATGAGACGTTGCTTTCCGGAACGCTCACCAGCGGATCTCCTCGGCCGGAAGCTTTTTGTCATTGACGACGACTTCGCGAATTTTACCGTCTGCGAAGTGGACCACGCGATCCGCCATGTCCGCGGTTGCCGCGGCGTGCGTGATGATCAGCACAGTCGTGCCGAGTTCCTCGTTGACATTCTGCAAGACCCGAAGCACCGCGCGCCCGGTGGTGCTGTCCAGAGCGCCGGTCGGCTCATCACAGAACAGAACGGTTGGGCGTTTCGCAATTGCCCGCGCAATGGCGACACGCTGTTGCTCGCCACCCGAAAGCTGTGCCGGAAAATGCTCACTGCGCTGCTCCAGTCCGACAATGCGAAGCGCTTCACCCGCGTCCATCGGATTATCGGCGATCTCGGTCACAAGCTCGACATTCTCATGCGCCGTAAGGCTCGGCATCAGATTGTAGAACTGGAACACAAACCCGACATGGTGGCGGCGATAGAGCGTCAGCTCGGCATCGCTCATCGCCGTCAGGTCGCTGTCGAAAAAGTGGACGGTTCCGTCCGTGGCCCGGTCCAGCCCGCCGAGAATGTTGAGAAGGGTTGATTTGCCGCTTCCCGAGGGGCCAAGCAGCACAACAAGCTCGCCGCCCGGCAATTCAAGATCGACGCCGCGCAGCGCATGGACCTCGGACCGGCCCGATCCATAAACCTTGGTGACGCCCTTCGTGCGAAAAGCAAGGCCCGAGCGTTTTTCTTCATGCTTCATCGCGAGCCATGCTGCTGTTGAGGCGCGACAGGATCAATAGGCTATTTAGAGCCGTGGACCATGATCTGAAATATGAAAAATCTTCGGATCACGGGCGCTGTTGCATAATTGTTTCTCTTTCATCCCGTCCGGATCTTGATGGCAGGCCAATTGCTGGTGCGACCTGATCGCCCGGAAGCTTCCGCGCTTCGTATAGGACTTATCTAACAGAAAAATTTGACATTTCTGATGTGAGAGAGAGTCACAGATAAAGACGTGTGTTTGGATTTGAAGATTATCCGACAATCGCCGAAACGGTCTGGCATTGTCTTACCGCAGAGAAGGTCTGAGGACGCAGCACAGCATGATTGTATGCAATTAAAGACGAATAATATCAAAAATATGCTAGCGCTGCATGTATCAATCCGCTAGTTTCACTCCCTAGCCGGATGGCTGGGCAGGCTCGAAAATTGTTCTGCAATAGCGTCCCCCTGCCCCTATGCCATCATGGCTCCTTGGGGGAGGAGTATGCGTTACAAGCCCGCTGGATATGCGCCTCGCAGGCCTGCTATCGTATTCGTTAGCCCGGCTGAACACCGAAGAGTAGTATTCGCGTCTTCACTCGGTACAATATTCGAGTGGTATGATTTTTATCTATACGCGACACTTGCTCCCTTCTTCGCATCATTATTCTTCCCGCCCGGTAACGATACGGCATCACTACTTTCTGCGCTCGCAACTTATGCTGCCGGTTTTCTTATCCGCCCTTTTGGTGCTGTCTTCTTTGGACGCATTGGTGACCGCCTCGGACGCAAATACGCCTTTCTGATCACCATTGTTCTGATGGGGGTCTCGACATTCGCGGTCGGGCTTATCCCGACCTATAGCCAGATTGGCTGGTTTGCACCGTTTACGCTCGTATTGCTCAGGCTCGCTCAAGGCTTTGCGCTTGGCGGTGAATATGGTGGCGCCGCGACCTATGTTGCCGAGCACACGCCTGTATCGCAGCGTGGACTGGCGACAAGCTGGATCCAGACCACGGCAACGATCGGCTTCTTCCTGTCGCTGATGATTATCGTGGGCTGCCGTTCATTCATCCCGGATGAACTGTTCAAGCTATGGGGATGGCGTATTCCGTTCCTGCTGTCGATCCTGCTGCTGATTTTCTCGGCCTATATCCGTCTACGTCTGAGCGAGTCGCCGCTCTATAAGCATATGAAAGACGCCGGCCAGATATCGCAAGCGCCGATCATGGAAAGTTTCTTTCATCCGGTTAATGCGCGTAAGGTCTTTTTCGCGCTGCTGGGCGCTACGGCAGGACAGGGCGTGGTCTGGTATACGGGGCAATTCTATGCGCTGTTCTTCCTGCAGATCACGCTAAAAACCGATTATGATGCAGCCTATCAGATCATGATGATCGTGCTGCTTCTTGGTACGCCTTTCTTCGTCCTGTTCGGCTGGCTTTCCGACAAGATCGGCCGAAAGCCGATTATCATGGCGGGCTGTCTGCTCTCCGCTCTGACCTACTTCCCGATTTACGGCGCGCTGACCAAGGCGGTTAATCCGGATCTTGCCAGATTCCAGAGTACGACGCCGGTCGTACTCAGCGCCGATACGGCAACATGCCAATTCCACATCTTCGTTGGTCCGTGGAGCACCTTTTCCGATTGCGACCGGGCCAAGGACTATCTGACCAAGCTCGGAATCTCCTTCGAAACCGTTCATGCGGCGGGGGATCCGGGCAGCATCCAGATTGGTGATCTGGCGCCAATGCCGATCGAGAACTGGGAAGAGGCGAAACGGAAAGACAATATCCTTTACGCGCTTACCACGCGCGGATACCCGCTGAAGGCTGACATCAACAAGATGAATGTCCCGCTCGTTATCGCGCTGATGACACTCATGATGATCTACGTCTGCATGGTCTACGGCCCGATGGCGGCATTACTGGTAGATATGTTCCCGGCACGAATACGCTATACCTCCCTGTCCTTGCCCTATCATCTGGGTAATGGATGGTTTGGCGGAATGCTGCCGCTCGTCGCCACTTCGATCGTGGCGGTGTCCGGTAACATTTACTACGGACTTTGGTATCCGGTGAGCATCGCACTGATGTCCTTTATTTTTGGCATGTTGTTCCTGCGCGAACGTGTGAGCCAACCAAGGCGGAGTGAATATTGATCCGCGCAACAGGATCGGCACGGTTTCACCTGTTCTGACATGATCGGGAAACGCGCTGCCTGAATAGGCGCGTACGGAACCTGAACGCGGGTTGCTCCAGGCAACCGATTTTACAATCCCGGCCAAGCGGCGCAGATCCACGGCATGGCCCCGCCGATCAAGTCCGCGACCTCACTCATAGGCCCGTTCGAAATCCGAATATTGACAGAATGACAGGTGATAGGTGGAGGCGTATTGGCTATCCGCGCCGCGCTCGCGCCAATCGATGACACCGCAATTATCCGCCATGACGGGACGGCAGCCAATATCGTTGCCGAGGATCGTATAGCCCTTTTCCGGAATGCATCCCGGCCCGACATCCGCCCAGCCATCGAGAAACGTGACAAAAAAGGCGTGGTCCGCGCTTGTCTCGTCACGAACGGCGCGGCGGTAGCTGAACGTCACGTCATTGACCCGCACGGCATTGCCGTCACAGGCCTCGGCAAATGCGTGCCTGCTCCAGCGCGCGCCCTCACGTGTCTTGCGTTCCGAATAGATGCCGAGACTGCAATCCAGAACGACGCTCGTGACTTCGTCGTCATAACCTGCCGCGCGAAAAGCATCGACAAAGACATAGGCCCGCTCGTTGAGATGCGTCAGCCAGCTTGCCGCGACGCGCTGGCACGGAGCAATTTTCAAAGCGCTGTTCTCGCAATCCGGCATCACCAGCGGCTCGCCATTCGCGTCGCCTGCTTCCCCGGCAATATTCAGCACCAGCTCGACAGTCGAGGACATGACGGCTCGACAGACTGCGAGCTCAAGGATTAAGAACGCAGCGAACACAAACCAGCGGCGATAACATCGATTTTTCATGGGCTGTTAAGATGCAAAGTCGGGAAGCTGACAGGCGGGGCATCCGCAAGGCATTCTCGCATGGTTCATGTCATAAAGCGACAAACAAGCGTTGTGCGTATCAGCTAGATGACAACAAAACGGCGCAAGACGATGCATCACCTCAACACCTGCGGAGGTCATCTGAAACCGGTAAAGGGCTGATCGAGCAGAACAAGAGTATTCTCAAGACGATTGCCCTGCAATTATCCGCTAACGCTCTTTCTACAGAGCTGAAGACTGCAGCCAGTTGACCATTTCGCACCAGCCTGTCTTTTATCAAAGCGCTGGCTTGCCGAAAACAGTTTCTGCCGGCGCCGATAATCTATTGGCTTATACTCCGGAGGATTTGTGATGCTTGAAGCCTATCTCATAACGCTTGCCGGCGTCATGCTGGCGCAATGCTCTCCGGGACCGAATATGATGGTGATTGCCAGCGCAGCGCTTGGGCAGGGGCGAAAGGCAGCGCTCATGACCGTGCTTGGCGTCGCCACCGGCATGATCATCTGGGCGATCGCCGTCGCCTTCGGTCTCGCCGCCGTCGTTGCGCTGTTCCCATCTCTCATGACCACCATGAAAATTCTGGGGGGCGGCTATCTCTGCTATCTCGCATTCAAGGCGCTCCAAGCCGCGTGGAAAGGTGACGAAGCGACGATCAAGGCAAACCGGCAGGCGCTTTCGTCATTGCAGAACTGGCGGCGCGGATTGCTGGTGATCATGACCAATCCCAAGGCGGCCCTGATGTGGACCGCCGTCGCCACATTCCTGTTCGGCGCGGGGCTCTCGACATGGGCTGTGCTGTCATTCGGCCCCGTTGCCTTCACCACGGCGCTAATGATCTACGGTTCTTATGGCCTTCTATTCTCGTCCGGTCTGGCGGCGCGCACCTATACGCGATTTGCCCGCTATGTCGAAACGCTGCTTGGCGTGACATTCGGAACGCTCGGCTGCAGGCTGATTACAGATGGCGTCAGCAATCTTCAGAGATGACTGACGACACGTGATCTTTTCATCATCCGCTGACTGATCGAAGCGTATGACATCGGGCACCAGCGTCTGACAGGCATCGCCCATGACCGCGACACACTGACGGACTACAATCGTCAATTCAGCAAGATAGCTGTTGAATAAGGACATTGGCCGTGGTGGCGCGATGAAGACCGCTTCTATAGTCTCAATCGCGATGGATCACACACAGTGCAAGACCGGCAAGCAAGCGATTTGATAAACAAGACAACCTTCAGAACATACAAGCAGGCGCAAAAGGCGCTGGACCGGGTTCACGAGATTTATGCCCAAATGACCCGGCGAATCGAAGACCGCTTCAAGGCGTTTCTTGCCGGACAGCATTCCGGCGATCCCGTCAAGGATGCCTACTATCCGGAAATTCGCGTCTCGGTCGATGCAGACGCGCTTGTCTATGACGCCCGTCCGTCATGGGGCACGCTTCCTTATCCGGGCCATTACGCAACGACGATGACGCAACCGGAGCTGTTCCACGAATACTACCTCGCGCAGCTTGAAAGGCTTGCCGCCTATCACGGCGTTCCCTTTGAGGTTGGCGTTTCGGACCGGCCCATCCCGTTGCCCTTTGTCGTCGACGAGGCGACCGCCCAACTCGACCCGGAGACCATACGCGCCCTGCAGGCAATCTTCGTCATGCCGAATCTCGGCGATATTGACGATTCGATCGCCAATGGCACGTTCCAGTCCGCCGCCAATCAGG
>CAYOUP010000080.1:9797-10764 GCA_964407125.1 uncultured Hyphomicrobiaceae bacterium
CAGGTTCGGCCCTTATCGCTGTTCCCAGCGGATCGCATCGATCTGGCCATCCAACGCATCCACCACTATACCGGCACGCATGCCCGCTATTTTCAAAACTTCATGCTGTTCACCAATTACAAACGCTATGTCGATTCATTCATCGCACATGGCCGGACTCTCGCGGCCTCCGGTGGCGGCGACGAAGGATATATCGCCTTTGTGGAACCGGGCGGTGTCGTGACGACACCTGAGTCGGGCATGCCGCCGGATGATCTGCCCATGCCACTTCAGCAGATGCCAGCCTATCATCTCATGCGGCCCGACTGTCTCGGTATCACGCTGATCAATATCGGCGTAGGGCCTTCGAATGCAAAAACGATCACGGACCATCTTGCCGCCCTGCGTCCGCATTGCTGGCTGATGATCGGGCATTGCGGGGGCCTGAGACGCTCGCAACAGCTCGGCGATTATGTGCTGGCGCACGCCTATGAGCGTCAGGACCATGTTCTGGACAATGATCTGCCGGTTTCGGTGCCTGTCCCGCCCATCGCCGAGGTTCAGGTCGCGTTGCAGGACGCCGTCTCCCGGATTACCGGCCTCTCCGGGCAGGATCTGAAGTCGCGCATGCGAACCGGCACGGTTGTCACGACCGACGACCGGAATTGGGAGCTGCGTTTCGATGATCTTTACAGCCGTTTCAACCGCTCGCGCGCGATTGCTGTCGACATGGAGAGCGCGACGATCGCGGCCAATGGCTTCCGCTTCCGTGTACCTTACGGAACGCTGCTATGCGTGTCGGACAAACCTCTGCATGGAGAAATCAAGCTGCGGGGAATGGCTGATACGTTTTACCGGCAGCGCATCGACCAGCATTTGCAGATCGGACTGGAGACGGTGAAAATTCTGCGCGAAAGGGGTGTGAACCAGCTTCATAGCCGCAAGCTGCGCGCCTTTGATGAGCCGCCTTTTCAGTAGGCGGACAGAA
>CAYOUP010000081.1:0-10687 GCA_964407125.1 uncultured Hyphomicrobiaceae bacterium
CGCGGCGACACGGCCGAAATCGAGCGGCGGGAGCGGTTCGGCAATGAAATCGCCAAGATCGGCTTCCGGATTACGCTTGCGCGCATCTTTCAGGGCGATCTCGATCGCGTCATGCTCAACATCCTCAACGACTTCGAGGAGCCGGGCCAGCCGGATCTCTCCGGTTTTCGGGTCGATTTCCGCCTTGATCTCGTTCTCACTGCCATAGCGCGATTTGGCCGCCTTCTGAATGGCGTCTTCCATCGCCGAAATGACCAGCATCCGGTCAATGGACTTCTCGCGCGCTACCGCTTCGGCGATTTGCAGTAATTCCAGCTTGTTGGCACTTACACCTTGCTGCGCCATGCAGTTCACTCCAGATCTTCGCTTGTCCGGTCCACGTCGGACCCGGTTTTGGCTGATAATACGCCTGCGCCCGCCAGCTTCAGCAAATCGTCCGTCAGGACGAGTTTCGCCTCGCCGATCATGTGGGCAGGCAGACCGATCACTTGCGGCTCCTCGCCATCCTTCAAGGTCACGCGTAACAGAACTTCGCCATCCTCGAAACCTTCGAGCACGCCCCGGAAACGGCGGCGGCCGTCGATCATCTCGTTCAGCTCGATCTTGACTTCGAAACCGGCCCAGTCCTCGAAATCCGAGGGGCGCACGAGCGGCCTTGCAATGCCCGGCGATGAGACTTCCAGCGTGTAGCCGCCGGAAACCGGGTCATGCGCGTCGAGCAGGGGCGAGAGGCGGCGGCTGATCAGCGCGCACTCATCGACCGAAATCGCTGCGCCCGGCTTGTCGGCCATGATCTGCACGGTCGTTCCGTTCTGCGCAAGAATGGCGACGCGGACGAGACGAAGGCCTAATTCGTTAATGACAGGTTCGGCCAGCGCCGCAATTTGCGCCGCGATGCCGGTTTCCCGAATAAAACGGTTCTGCGAATCGTTAGATGCCGTGCGAGCCATTGCTGCCAGTGAAACGCCAAAACTGCATATGAAAAAAGCCCAAAAAGAAAGAGCGGACCCCCCAAGGGCCCACTCTCCACAGTCGAGATGATCATGAGCAGTTATAAGCTAGGAAACTTTTCGTGATAGTGCAAGGCTGATTTGCAATTTTTGCATGCATTGTGATTAATTTTTGGAAATTAAGGCTCCGAAATTCAAAAAATATGGGAATTTCGGGCAAAAATGAAGAACTGGCAGCGCCGTCCGGCCTCGATCGCCTTTTCGGCATAGCGCGTCAACGGCCAGTCATCGGGGCGGTTCTGCAGCAATCCCGGTTCGAAATCGAAGTGCGGCGAGGCTGCGATCACCTCCTGAACCATCCCGGCATAATCGGCGATGTCACTGGCGAACTGCAAATGGCTGCCGGGCCGCATGACCCTTGCGAGTCGCGTAATGCCATCCTTGTTCAGGAACCGGCGCTTTTTGTGGCGTCGTTTCGGCCAAGGGTCGGGAAACAGCACATAAACCCGCCCGATGCTCGCCTGCGGCAGCCAGTCGAGCACATGGTTGGCGTCGTCGTCATAGACACGGATATTTTGCAGTCCTGATTGTTCTGCGCCGTGAACGAGTTTTGCGACGCCGGATATGAACGGCTCGCAGCCGATAAAGCCGGTATCCTTATGCGCCTCGGCCTGAAACAGCAGGTGTTCGCCGCCCCCGAAGCCGATTTCGAGCCAGACATCTTTGGCCGGTACTGGAAAAAGCTCCGAGAGCCTGGCCGGTGCAGGCTTGCCGATATCGAGCCGCATGGAGGGTAGGGCGCTCTCCAGCGACGCGGCCAGCCCTGAAGATAAGGGACGCCCCATGCGCCTGCCGTAAAGCTGGCGTTCGTTCCGGTTCTTCTCCTTTATCGCGGTGTCTTTCATTGCTGTCATGCTACAAAAATCAAAGAGGCTGCCTCAACGAGACAGCCTCCAGATTTAGAAACGTTCGGCGTTCGAGATCAAGCCATAGCGTCTTTAAGCGCTTCGACAAGGTCGAGTTTTTCCCAGGAGAAGCCGCCGTCTGCGTCCGGCTTGCGGCCGAAATGACCGTAAGCGGCGGTGCGCTGGTAGATCGGACGGCTCAGGCCCAGATGTTCGCGAATGCCGCGCGGGCTCAGATTCATGACCTCGCTCAGCACTTTCTCAAGCTTCAGCTCGTCAACGCGTCCGGTGCCGTAGAAATCGACATAGATCGAAAGCGGCTTGGAAACGCCGATTGCATAGGAAAGCTGGATCGCGCAGCGCTCGGCGAAACCGGCGGCAATCACATTCTTGGCGAGATAGCGCGCGGCATAAGCAGCGGACCGGTCGACCTTGGTCGGGTCCTTGCCAGAAAACGCGCCGCCGCCATGCGGAGCCGAGCCGCCATAGGTATCGACGATGATCTTGCGGCCCGTCAGACCCGCATCGCCATCGGGACCGCCGACGACGAAACGCCCGGTCGGGTTGACATAGAACTCGTCTTCCGGCGGCATCCAGCCTTCCGGCAGCACCTCCGTAACGAAGCCGCGCACGATTTCGCGAATCTCTTCCTGGCTTGCATCTTCAGTATGCTGGGTCGAGACCACGACTGACGTACTCTTGACCGGCTTGCCATGTTCGTAAAGCAGCGTGACCTGGCTTTTCGCATCCGGTCCGAACTTGGAGACCGTGCCGCTATGGCGGGCTTTCGCCATATTCTGAAGGATACGGTGGGCATAATAGATTGGCGCGGGCATGTAGTCTTCGGTTTCGGTGCAGGCATAGCCGAACATGATGCCCTGGTCGCCGGCGCCTTCGTCCTTGTTGCCTTTGGCGTCAACACCCTGGGCAATGTCGCTGGACTGTTCGTGCAGGTAGCACTGAAATTCGAAATTGCGCCAGTCGAAGCCTTTCTGCTCATAGCCGATCTGCTTCACGCATTCGCGTGCGGCCTGCTCGATGACTTCATTATTGACGCTGGACGGGCCCCTCGTTTCGCCGGCGAGTATGACGCGGTTGGTGGTCGTCAGCGTTTCGACCGCGGCGCGGGAATGGGGATCGGCGGCCAGAAAGAGATCGACGACAGCATCGGAAATACGATCGCATACCTTGTCCGGATGGCCTTCCGAAACGGATTCGCTGGTAAACAGATATTGCTGTCGAGACACTCAATCACCCCCTTCACTGTTAATGGATAATAGCAAATAAATAGACGCTCACATGGCTGGCATGCAAGCGCCTAAAAAGAGAAGGAACCGGTTTTGAGGGGCTAATCTGCCGATTCAGCCGCCACTGCCCTGAGATTCGTCGCTTCGATCGCAACGTCATCGCTCAGCGCGCGGACGAGTTCGACAACCCGCTTTCTGACCTTCGGATCGTTGATCTTGACGAAGGCCTTGTTCAGCTCCAGACCGTCGCGGCTGTTCAGAAAATCAAGCAGATAGGCTTCAGTCCTGGATTCGTTGAACCCCCCATGAGCCTTGACGTCCCGGCCTGTAATATCGAACGGAGCGTCCTCAAAGAAGAACTGCACCGGAACGTCGAGAATTTTCGAGAGCTGATAAAGTCTGCTGGCGCCGACACGGTTCGTGCCTTTTTCATATTTCTGAATCTGCTGGAACGTCAGCCCCATCTGCTCGCCCAGCTTTTCCTGGCTCATGCCTATGACCATACGTCGCAGGCGAACTCTACTGCCAACATGGATGTCCATCGGATTGGGCTTTCGCCCCTGACTTTCAAGACGAGGTTCGCTCCCCGCCGGCTGTATTTGTTCGCGTGCCATTTTCCCGTACGTGCCCTATTCTAAATTCATTGTCTCGCGCAGAAGCTGATACGCCAGATATCTGCGAGCTATGGTTGTAGTCTCCCGATGCAGCATGCGTCAAGAAATAATAAACGCAACCAATGGTTGCATTCAATGATACTGCAACTTCCACTAGATTTTTAACGGTTATGGTTAAGCTTAATACTCGCTATGCTTGATGATAAGTTAACTACTCAACTTGAATTACAATTCTATACAATATGAAGACAAGAAAGGCCAAGAGCATTAAGCACTTTTCCCCCCATTGAGTGAAAAGGGTTGGCTCAATCGCAACAGGCAAGCCGTGGTCGAGTACACCTGTATGGTTGAGTGGCAGCTTCGCTCTGACACGGCCATGCGCATCGATAATTGCGGAAATACCTGTATTTGCTGCACGTATGACGGGAAGTCCCTGCTCTATAGCGCGTATACGTGTCTGGTGCAGGTGCTGGTAGGGGCCGGAGGTCGGACCGAACCACGCATCGTTGGTAATATTGAGAATCCAGCCGGGGCGCTGTCCGCCAGCCGCCGCCATCGATGGAAAGATCGCCTCATAACAGATCAGCGGCAAAAATGACGGCGCACCGGGAGGGGTGAGCAGTTTCGGTTCGCTGCCGGAGGCAAATCCGGTATTGGCATGGGTGAGCTGCTTGATGCCAATACTGGTCAACGTTTCTTCGAAGGGAAGATATTCCCCGAATGGAACGAGATGAATCTTGTCGTATCTGTCTTTGACCTCACCGTCCGGGCCGACGACGAACAGGCTGTTATAGACATCTCCTACGAGGTAGCGGCCATCGTCCTGTCTTTGCCCGATCACGCGCTCGCCGCCGAGGATCAGCGTGCGTTCGCCCCCCGTGAGTTGGCTGAGAGCATATCTGGCGTCGGGTTCGAAGATGTGCCCGTTCATCATGAAGATAAAAGGCACCGAAGATTCTGGCCATATTAAGTGCGTAAGTAGTTTACCACTACCATTAGGTGTGTCTTGCTTGCTAAGATCCAGATAACGCTGAAATATCCAGCCGCGATTTTCCGGCACCCATTTCCCGGATTGCGGGATATTGGCCTGAACGAGGCGGAGACGGACGTCCGGCACCATCTCTTCCGTTGCTCCGGAGAGCCGAACCGAACCCCAGACATAGCCGGTTGCGAGGATGATGCCGCAGATCGCGGGAAGCAGCCAGAACCTGCCTTTGCCTTGTGCATGGTTTGAGAGAGCGGCGGGGCTGGAAAAGACCAGCAGCGCCAGAAGCGTCAGCCCGTAAATGCCGAAAAGCGATGCGCTCTGCGCCAGGGCGTCATTGCTCGCCAGCGCATAGCCCCAGATATTCCAAGGTAAGCCGGTCAGTATGTGTCCGCGCAACCAGTCGGCGGCGAACAACGCGGCGACAAACAGAAAGATGCGGCTGCTGCCGGGGCGCCAGAGGCGGATTGCGAAGGCGGTGGCGAGTGCGGGGAACAGGGCGAGCGATGCCGGAAAGGCCAGAACCGGCAGCGGCATCAGCCAGGCGAATTTCTCGGCTTCGACAACGAAGGCGAAACCCAGCCAGTAAAAACCCGCGAGAAAAAAGCCGAAGCCGAAAAACCACCCGGCGGAGAAGCCTCGCCTCCATAGGGGTTTTTGAGAGGTCTCCCTTGCGCCCGTTTCCCACGCAACGCCGTCGAGCAGCCAGATAAAGCAGGGGAGTGTGATGAAGAGCAGCGGCCAGATGTGAAACGGCGCGAAGGCGAGTACCGAAATCGCGCCGAGGCCGAATGCCGCCAGCGCGCGCCGCCAGCCGCTCAGGGCTGCGATCCGTTCCACAATGCCGCCTGTCAAAGGCAACGCCAATATTGTGTTCTGACGACCAAGTGCCACCACCTGCCTCCAATTGCTCACACAATCGCATGGCTGAGCAGCGGCGGGATGACAAGCCGAAATGTCGGTGGGCGGTGCGGAATGTCGGACAACCGGGCGGTGCTGCAAGTTGAACGCGGCTTCTCGGGACTTGCTACGTGTTCGTTAGGCGATGTGAAGGGACATTGACGCTGACATCAGGTTCAGCACTGAGACAAGATCAGCCTTCATTGCATTTCTGCAAATGCAAATGATTTGCATTTAAAATTAAAATATGAAATATATTGGCGATGGGATGGTGATTTTGGCTATTTATTGAGGCGAAACGAATGACGGACAAGGCAGCGCTCATCGACGACATATCCGGCTGGCGATCTTCGCGAGTCGGGGATCGGCCGAGTCTGCCCGAAGCCCATGCCACGATCGCCATACCCAAAAGCGGTGTGTGGTTCCGCCACCTGTTTGCTTTTGCCGGGCCCGGTTACATGGTCTCGGTCGGCTATATGGATCCGGGCAATTGGGCGACGGATCTCGCTGGCGGCGCTTCGTTCGGCTACACGCTGCTTTTCGTCATCATGCTGTCAAACCTGATGGCGATCCTGCTTCAGGCGCTCGCCGCGCGGTTGGGCATCGTCACCGGCCGCGACCTCGCACAGGCGTGCCGCGACAGCTATTCGCGCCCGGTCAATCTCGCCCTGTACGTCGCCTGCGAGCTTGCGATCATCGCCTGCGATCTTGCCGAGGTTATCGGCACAGCCATTGCGCTGCAGCTCCTGTTCGGCATTCCGTTGATCGGCGGTGCGCTGATAACCGCGCTCGACGCCTTCCTGCTGCTCCTGTTGATGAACAAGGGTTTTCGCTTCCTGGAAGCCTTCATTATTTCGCTGCTGATCATCATCTTCGGTTGCTTTGCGATCCAGATCGCAGCTGCGGCCCCGCCGGTCGGTGCGCTTTTGAACGGTCTGTTCGTGCCATCGTCCGAAATCGTCACCAATCCTGCGATGCTCTACATAGCCATCGGCATCATCGGTGCGACGGTCATGCCCCATAATCTCTACTTGCATTCCTCCATCGTGCAGACCCGCGCCTACGAGCGGAACGAGGAGGGCCGCCGTCATGCCATCAAATGGGCCACCACCGACAGCACGATTGCCTTGATGCTGGCGTTGTTCGTGAATGCCGCCATTCTCATCGTGTCGGCAGCCGCGTTTCATAATAGCGGCCACCAGGACGTGGCCGAGATCGGTCAGGCGTTCGAGCTGCTGTCGCCGTTGCTCGGCCTTGGTATTGCCTCGGCGCTCTTTGCCGTGGCCTTGCTCGCCTCGGGCCTCAACTCGACGGTTACCGCCACGCTTGCCGGGCAGATCGTCATGGAAGGCTTTTTACGCCTTCGTCTGCCGCATTGGGCACGGCGCCTGCTGACCCGCGGCGTCGCCATTGTACCGGTGGTCGTGGTCACGGCGTTCTACGGCGAGAGCGGGACGGCGAAGCTTCTGGTGCTGAGCCAGGTGATTCTGTCGATGCAGCTGCCATTCGCAGTCATTCCGCTGGTGCAGTTCGTCACCGATCGCCGCAAGATGGGGCGTTTTGTCATTTCGCGGCCGGTTGCGGTCATCGCGTGGGTTGTCGCGGCCATCATCCTGATCCTCAATCTCAAGCTGCTGTTCGACACGCTGACGGGCTGATGCCCCTCATTCAGCGGCCCATCAGCGGTTGCACCAGAGCCAGTTAAGGCGAAATGGATGCACGCTTTCCTCTCACCCAAGGTGAGCGCTTGTCGCTCACCGTAAAGGTTCGCGAGCAGAAGGTGAGCGCTTGTCGCGATGTCTTGCTGATTGCGACCAGACAAGCATCGCTCACCGTAAAGGGGCGAAAGCTGGGAGAGGTTGGGAAGCAAGTTCGCCCCCGGTTCACCGCACGCGATCAAGCGATGCTGACAGGATGCCGGATCACGCCACGCGGTCCGTGCGCATCTTGATGCGCAGCTTCTTTACGCGTCGCCGGTCCGCATCCAGCACTTCCAGATCCACGCCTGCCGGGTGATGGAGCACTTCGCCGGTCTTCGGCACACGGCCCAGCATGGTGAAAACAAGTCCGCCAAGCGTATCGACCTCGTCATGGACATTCAGATCGAGGGAAATACCGATCTTTTCCTCGACATCCTCGATCTCGACACGTGCGTCAGCGATCAACGCGCCCGCATCCGCCTTGAGCAGCAACGGCTCGTCATCGGCATCGTGCTCGTCCTCGATCTCACCGACGACTTCTTCCAGCAGGTCTTCTATGGAAACAAGGCCGTCCGTGCCGCCATGCTCATCGATGATCAGGGCCAGGTGAATGTGACGGTTCTTCATGGCAAACAGCAGGTCTATCGCCGACATGGAGGGGGGCACATAGATCAGCTCGCGCATGATACCGATATCGGCGACCGCTTTGCTCAGATCAACGCCGCCGAGATTGAGGTCATTTGCGCCTTCAGGGCGCCCCTGTGCGGCCAGCCAGCCCATCAGATCCTTGACGTGAACCATGCCGTCCGGCCTGTCCAGCGTGTCGTGATAGACGGGCAGGCGCGAATGATTGGCCTTGGCGAAGACGCCGAGCAGGGCGGCAATCGTCGTGTCCTTGTCGACCGCAACGATATCGCCGCGCGGAACCATGACATCCTCGGCGCGCAGATCCCGGAAGCGGAGCACTTTCTGAAGCATCGTCCGCTCTTCATTGCTCAGCGACTGGCCCTTATCGCTGCGCAGGGCCTCCATGATGATGGCGCGCGCATTATGAGAGCCGGAGAAGCCGACGCGTGACGCCAGGCGGTCGATCCAGCTTTCTCCTGTATCAGCCTTCTCGGTTGATGAAAATTCGTCGTAATTGTTGCTGAAAGCCATGATGTGTCTTAACGCGCCAGAACAGGCGCCTCGTCCTCAAATATCTGATAGGGATCGGAAATGCCGAGATCGGCGAGGATGGTTCGCTCCAGCGCTTCCATGCGCCTGGCGTCGTCTTCATTCTCATGGCCGTAGCCAGCCAGATGCAGAAATCCGTGAACGGTCAGATGCGCCAGATGGTCAAGCGGCGCCTTGGTCTCTTCGCCCGCTTCGCGCATGACCGTCTCATAGGCAATTATGATATCGCCGAGCGGTCCCTCGCCGTCTTCTCCGAAATAGGGGCCCGCAAAGGGGAAGGACAGCACATTGGTCGGCTTGTCCTTGCCGCGGAAAGACTTGTTCAGTTCCGCAACGGCATGATCCGACGACAGGAGAACCGCCACTTCGCGGTTACCAAGCGCCCTTTCATGCGAAATCGCGGTTTCGTAGGCGCGCGCAACTACAGCTTCCGCGCCTTCCAGCGATTCCCATTGTTCGTATTCGATGAGGATATTGAGACTAGGCCCAGGGTCATCGTCTGCCGCCGGGTCCGTATCCTGCGGCTTCGGGGCGATAACAGCCGGGGTATTTGACGTTTCAGTCATCTGTCATTCTTGCGAAATCACGAGGCTTTGCCAGCCTTGTCATACGCCTCCACAATTTTCGTTACCAATCCGTGCCGGACCACATCCGCCGAGCTGAACGGGATATGGGCAATGCTTTCTATCGATTCCAGTAGCCGGATCGCTTCACCAAGGCCGGATGTCATGCCAGCAGGCAAGTCTACCTGAGAAGGATCGCCGGTGACAACCATTTGACTGCCTTCACCGAGGCGCGTCAAAAACATTTTCATCTGCATTGACGTGCAATTCTGCGCTTCGTCCAGAATTATCGCCGCATGGCTCAAGGTTCTGCCCCGCATAAAGGCCAATGGCGCAATCTCGATGACACCGCTTTCCAGTTCTCTCTCAACCTTCTCCGGTGGCAAGACGTCGTAGAGAGCATCGTAAAGAGGGCGTAAATAAGGATCGACTTTTTCCTTCAGGTCGCCGGGAAGAAAACCAAGCCTTTCGCCTGCTTCGACGGCAGGGCGGGACAGGATCAGCCTTTCGACTTCACCCCGTTCCAGCAGTCCGGCGGCATGGGCGACGGCCAGATAGGTCTTGCCCGTACCGGCAGGGCCGGTGGCGAATATCAGCTCGCGGGATTTCAGCGCCTCGATATAGGTGGACTGCATCGGCGAGCGGGCGGATATGAACCTTTTGCGTGTTCGCAGCTCTCCCGCGCCGCCCTTGTCGCGATCGGCGCCGTCGCTGCCGAAGTCCTTCTGTGCATGCCGGATGGCTCCGTCAATGTCGCCAAGACTGATGCTGTGCCCGGCTTTCAGCCGCTCATAGAGCGATTGCAGCACGTCCTGTGCGATGGCGCAGCCCATCTCGGAGCCACTCACGACAACCACATTGCCATGAGCGACGGCTTCCACATTCAGCTTGTCCTCAAGCATCGAGAGATGCGCATCGAACTCGCCAAGCAGGTCCGTCAGAAGCCGGTTATTGTCGAACTGGATTTCCGTGCGGAACGACTTTTTGTTTTTTTGCGCGCTTTTGGAGCGGCTACGGGGAGGTTGAGGTGCAGTGTCGCGCAATTGGGCCAATATTCTCTCCTGATTATCCTGCTACGGATGCGCCAGCGCCTGGGCTGGTTCCGCCGGAAGCAGGATGGGCCTTATCTTCATGCACTCTATTCGTATTCGTTCCAGATATTATGACACCACTCAAGCTGTTTGCACCACTATCCGTAATGTCTGCAAGGACGATTTGTCCGATTTCCGCGCCATTGTCTGATACATGCACCGGTTGAAGATAGGGTGAACGGCCGGCTAACTGCCCCGGTTTGCGGCCCGGCTTTTCAAGCAGTACCGGCAGGACACGGCCAATCTGGGCGGCATTGAAGGCGCTCTGCTGCTCGTTGAGGAGGGTCTGAAGCACGGCCAGCCGTTCCGATTTGACACGGTCGGGAAGCTGCCCGTCCATCGTTGCTGCGGGCGTTCCGGGACGCGGGCTGTATTTGAAGGAATAGGCCTGGGCGAAGTTCACCTCGCGCACGATCCTCAAGGTTTCCTCGAATTCGGCGTCGGTTTCGCCTGGAAAGCCAACGATAATGTCGGTGGACATGGCCATATCCGGACGGGCCTTGCGGATGCGCTCGATCAGCCGCAGATAATGTTCCGCCGTATGCTTGCGGTTCAT
>CAYOUP010000082.1:0-10662 GCA_964407125.1 uncultured Hyphomicrobiaceae bacterium
CAAGAACCTGTTCCTGAGTTCGGAACGCTCGTTCGAACGCAAGGTCAAGGAAGCCTTCATCGCCCTATGGCTCGAAGCGCGTCTGACCAAGAAGCAGATCCTGAAGCTCTATCTGGATCGTTCCTATATGGGCGGCGGCACTTATGGCGTCGAAGCGGCCTCGCAATTCTATTTCGGCAAGAGCGTGCGCGAGATCAACCTGGCTGAAGCCGCGCTGCTGGCAGGGCTTTATAAAGCGCCGAGTAAATACGCGCCGCACGCCAATCCGGCGGAATCGCGCGCCCGCGCGAACCAGGTTCTGACCAACATGGTCGATGCAGGCTACATGACGGAGGGACAGGTCCATGGCGCGCGCCTCAATCCAGCCCACGTCATCGACCAGGCCGACTCCTATACGCCAAACTATTTTCTCGACTGGGCATTCGAAGAAGCCCAGCGTCTGACCCAGGGGCGCGGCGAATATAATCTGATCGCCCGTACGACCGTTGATATACCTCTTCAGCAGGCGGCCGAAGCGGCGGTCGAGACGACACTTGACCAGAACTCCCGCTCAAGACGTGTCGATCAGGCGGCGCTTGTCACGATGGAAACGGACGGCGCGGTGCGTGCGATGGTAGGCGGGCGTGATTATGGCGAGAGCCAGTTCAACCGCGCGACGAAAGCTCTGCGCCAGCCGGGATCGTCCTTCAAGACCTATGTTTACCTGATGGCGATCGAGCATGGTGCGCGTCCCGACATGCGCGTGGTGGATGGCCCGGTATCCTGCGGGAACTGGTCACCGAAAAACTACTCCGGTGGTTATCGCGGCGCCATGACGCTGACGACGGCGCTTGCGAAGTCGATCAATACGGTCGCCGTCAAGCTGTCATTCAACAATCCCGACCGCGATACTTTGATAGAGACGCTGCAGAAGATCGGCCTGACACATATTCGCAAGAGCTGCTCGATGGCGCTGGGCGATCAGGGCGTGACGCCGCTTGATCATACATCCGGCTTTGCGACCCTTGCCTCCGGCGGCAAGCGCATCAAGGGATATGCCATCACCGAAATCACGAATGAGCAGGGTGATGTGATCTATAACCGCCAGACCGACGAACCGCCTCCCGAACAAATTTTCGATCGCAAAGCTGTCGAGACCTTGAATGAAATGCTCTCACACGTCGTCACTGAAGGCACAGGACGGCGCGCGCAGCTCGATTTCACGGCGGCTGCCGGCAAGACCGGCACCAGCTCGAATTATCGTGACGGCTGGTTCATGGGCTTCACCGGACAATATGTCACCGGCGTCTGGTTCGGCAATGACAGCTATAGACCGACCAACCGGGTGACGGGCGGTTCGCTGCCAGCCGAAACCTGGAAGAAGGTCATGATCGCGGCGCACACCAACTACAATATTCCACCGATACCGGGTGTTCCTCTTCATCCGAACCAGATCGAACTTGCCAAACGTATCGCCGAGGTCAAGAAAGCCGATCCGACTTTGGGAACATTTTCAGCGGGCGCGAGTGGCGGCATGCCCGACAAGACACGCGCCTTGCTGATCAGCCTGTCGAAAATGTTCAAGGAAGCAAAACCTCTGGATGTAACCGGTGCGCGCGGGGCTTCGCTTGATGGCGGGGCAGCCCGCTACGCCGGCGGTCCGGCACAGTAAGGGTTCCATTCGGCAAGGTGGTTGAGTAATCGGCCTGGACAGCGGCGGCCAACCGAAATCCCTGTGCAGGCGGGGATCTGCAAAGCCGGTTTCGCCGGATCGCCTCTTTCGAGGGGATTTTGTCTGTGGATTGGCGGATGTTACCACGGGAACCGGTCTTGCTCTAAAGCTTGATCCTGGGCCGTGGCGGGATTATCGAATGGTTTTGCTGGTCCAAGAACAAGAATCGGGCGGAATGCTGGTTACGTGAAACATTTCTTCTACTTCATCATTTTCTCAGGTCTGGCCCTGATCATGGGGCTCGGTTCGGCCAACTACATGATCGAAGATGGCTTCGCATTGATCGTCAGCCGCGGCGGTCCATGGCAGGCATGGGTCAATGCGGGAAGTCACGCGGCTGACCCCTATACGCGCGCCCATATTGCCATGACCGGTCAGCTTCCGATCACCTCCGCAAGCGGCCTGACCTATTTCGCCGAGCGTGACGAAGACGGCCGTACTCTCAGCTCGGATTGCGAATACGAGATCATTGCACGTCCGTTCAAGGCAGTCTGGTGGACAATCGCGGCATTCGACGAGGACGGCAATCTCATTTCCAACAAGGCCAACCGCCACGCCTTCAGCAGCCAGAGCCTGACGATTCTGCCTGACGGAACGCAGCGCATTACTCTCGCCCCGCAGGCGAGGCCCGGATATTGGCTCCCTTCAGGGGATGACAAATATATCACGCTGGTGCTGCGTATCATTCGCCCGCTTGCCGTCGAAGGCAACGAGGTCGATGCGCAGAAGGATCATGCCGGATCTCTTCCGCAGATCAGGAGGACGGCGTGTTGATCCGTTACACCCTTTCGCTCTGGCCGTGGTTCATCGCCTCGCTGCTCGCCGCCGGGGCCATTCACATCCTGACGGTTTTCGGCGTTCCCTATGTCGCCACGCAGGACGCATGGGCGCGTCTGTCGAAAATCTCCGACAATAATGAGATGGCGGTGCTGCCGGTTGCTGTCGGCGATACGCCCCTGCCGTTCATGGCGCCCGACATTGCCTATGCATTTTGCCGTTACGATCTTTCGGAGCGCAATGTGACGGTGAAAACGGCGATTGGCGATGCTTCATGGAGCATTGCCATATCGGGCCGGTATGGCGAGAATTTCTATTTCATATCCGGCGCGGAAGCCAAAAGGCAGGAGTTGCGCCTGCTTCTCGTGCCGCGCGCAAGGCTCGCCCAGGAAGTGAGCACCGAGCTGTCTCAGGAAGGCGAGGAGCAGAGCATCGTGATAGCGCCGGATGAAACCGGTCTGGTCGTGATCCGTGCGCCAATACGCGGGCCGAGCTTTAAGGAGCAGACCGTCAATCTTCTCAAGCAGGCAAAGTGCGGTCTTCTCGAAGATGAAATAATTGACATCGATCCGGCGACCCGGTCGAAGGGGTTGGAGCTTCCTGAAAGGCGCGACCGCAATCTCCCGCCGGAGTTACTTTGACGTACATGTTCAGGTTCTGAGAGCGCCGCGCCGCTGGAGTTTTTTGCGCGGCCGTTTGAGAGCCTTTAACGAAGCTTTGGGAAAAAGGATGATCTCGGCACTGCCCTGTTTCGGAGGCCGGCGATCCGTTGTGCCGCTATCGGCTACGGCATCGTCCGTATCAAAAAGGCGAGTCTGTATAGTGCCGCTTTGCCAAGCGCGCAGATTGTGAATCGTGCTCATGGATCGATCCGAAATCAGGGTGTGTCTGGAATTGTCCGCTGACAAAGAGCATTACATGCAAGACCTGAAAATTGAGTTAAGCCAATTAAAGAATTGGGCGTAATTTAGGAAAAATTGAGGCAAATATGGCGAAAATCCGGCGAATTACTCGGAAATAATCGCGTCTTCCAACAGATGGCGGCCTTCCCTGTCCTCGATTTCAATGACCCACATGTCGCTGTCGAACTCCGCCTGCCGCGCCAGATAGTCATCGGCCTTGCGCTCCTCCACGCTCTCGCCGTTGAGGGCAAGGCTCCATGACCTGTCGGTTGCCGCCTCATCCCACCCCGCAATGGCCGGACGCAGAACACGGGCCTGGCCGTCAAGCGTAGCGATCTTGATGAAAATCGCTCCCGCATCCGCATCACCTTTGCGGGTGACGACCGCGGGAATGAACTCCGCGCCGAGCCGCCTGATATAGGCGTTGATCCAGATATGCGCCCTGACCCGCATGTGCGCTTGGCTCCGTAGATGAAACGTCAGTTCAAACCGCGCTGTTGGCGGCAAGGATTCGCTGTGCGGCAATCCGGTCCGCTGCTTCGCTGGTCGGCAGTTCCTGCATGTCGGCCGCTTCGAAAATTGCGGTCAATGTGCCGCCAATCGCGCGGAGGCGGGCCATGACAGCCTCTTCTGTCTCGCCGGTTCTTTCCGCTGAAAGCTGGATGATCCCGCCCGCATTGATGACATAATCCGGCGCGTAGAGGATGCCTCGCTCGCGCAAGGCCGCGCCGTCCGCCGCCATCGCGAGCTGATTGTTTGCAGCGCCCGCAACGATCGATGCCTTCAGTCTCGGTATGGTGTTTGCATTGAGAATTGCGCCCATTGCGCAGGGGGCGAATATGTCCGCCTCGGCATCGTAAATAACCTCGGACGGGACGGCTTGCGCGCCCAGACCGGAGACGGCCCACTCGACGGCTGCCTCATTCATATCGCAGACAATCAGCTTCACCCCTTCCTCTGCCAAAAGACCGGCAAGTGTGGAGCCGACATGACCGAGCCCCTGCACAGCGATGGTCAGCCCTTCAAGCGTGTCCTTGCTAAGCCGGTGCTTTGCGGCGGCCTTGATGCCTTCCAGAACGCCCCGCGCGGTGCTTGGCGAAGGATCGCCGCTTCCACCCTCGTTAACGGGCAAGCCGAGAACATGGCTGGTTTCTTTCCGAATCTCCACCATGTCTTTCGCGCTCGTGCCGACATCCTCGCCGGTAATAAACTGTCCGCCGAGTTTTTCGACAGCCCGACCCATCGCCTGCATCAGCGCGGGCGACTTGCCGGCCACCGGATCTGCGATGATTACGGCCTTGCCGCCGCCCAGAGGCAAGCCGGCCATCGCATTCTTCAGCGTCATCCCCTTGGAAAGCCGCAGGACATCGCGCACAGCATCCTGTTCGTTGGCATAAGGATAGATCCGGCACCCTCCGGCCGCCGGACCTAGCGCAGTACTGTGAATCGCGATAATGGCCTTCAGACCGCTATCCGCATCGCAAAAAAAGACGGTCTGCTCATGGTCGTCAAAATCCTCAGCCTCGAATATCATCTCATGTCCTTGCTTTTCTTGATAACGGATTGCTGTGGCTCATGGTTATGAGATAAGACACCTTGCCGCGTAATGCAGCCATCCGGCGTCGCTTATGCGTTCGCAATATCGTGATTCACGCCGCGGCGGCACCGATTTAGCGCGCCCATCGGCAAAGGTCTTTCGTGAAAGGCAACGTCATTACGCAGCAATCCGTACACGGCGACGTGCGGCACCGAAAGACGCCGGAAATCACCATCGAGAGCACATTTCACCCGGCAAGTGGCTATATTCTGGCGGCGGCCGGCTCGATTCTGTTTTCGATGAAGGCGATTTTCGTCAAGCTGGCCTACGGCTCCGGCGGCGCACCACATATCGACGCGATAACGCTGCTTGCCCTGCGCATGGCATTCGCGCTGCCGGTTTATCTGGCGGTCGGCCTCTTAGCCTGGCGCAGCCATGTTCGGGCCGGAAAGCGGTTGCCGGGCGGGGGCCGCATAGCATCGGCTTTCGCAATCGGCATTCTCGGCTATTACCTTGCCAGCTATCTCGATTTTGAGGGGCTGGTCCGCCTGACCGCGCAATTCGAGCGGCTTTTGCTGTTCACCTATCCTTTTTTCGTCATGCTGCTCGGGGCGCTGTTTTTCGGCGGCCGGGTGACGCGGTGGGGCGTCATCGCCCTGATCCTTGCTTATATGGGCATTGGCGTCATTTTCTTCGAAGGTGCGACGGCGAAGACGAACGACAGCATATTGGGTGCAGCGCTGGTTCTCGGCGCGGCGTTCAGCTTTGCGCTTTATCAGCTTCTTGCAAAACCGGTCATCGCGGAGATTACCAGCCCGGTTTTCACCTGCGTCGCCATGACCGGTGCTGGCCTTGCCGTGATCGTGCATTTCCTGACGCAGAGCAGTTTCGCCGTGTTCGCCGACATTCCGGCCCGGATCGTCCTGCTCGGCGCATTGCTGGCATTCTTCTCCACGGTCCTGCCGTCCTTCATGCTGAATGCCGCCATCGGACGTGTCGGGCCGCAGGCGGTCTCAATCATAGGCACGCTCAGCCCGGTCGCGACGATCGTGCTTGCGATCATCTTCCTTAATGAGCCGTTTACGCCCGCCGATGCTGTCGGCACGGCTCTGGTCATCTCGGGTGTCGGGCTGTTCACCTGGCGCGACTCGCGAAGAAAAGCCGTTGTCCGGGCAGGCTGAAATCCTCTGTTAAGCGGCTTTAATCCTCCGGCCATGTTTGTTTTTGCACTGCACAAGAGGCGGATATATACTCGTGTGCACTTTATCACTTTCGATGGGGATTCATGCGAAAGCTGAAGAAAATTCTGATCGCGAATCGCAGCGAGATTGCGATCCGCGTGAGCCGTGCTGCCAATGAGCTGGGCAAAAAGACCGTCGCCATTTATGCGGAGGAAGACAAGCTCTCGCTGCACCGCTTCAAGACCGATGAAGCCTATCTCGTCGGCGAAGGGCTTGGGCCGGTCAAGGCTTATCTGGAAATCCCCGGGATCATTCACATCGCCCGAGAGTCCGGGGCGGATGCGGTCCATCCCGGCTATGGCTTCCTGTCGGAAAGCCCCGAATTCGCTGAAGCCTGCGCGCAGGCGGGGCTGACCTTTATCGGCCCGAAGCCGGACACGATGCGCCAGCTTGGCGACAAGGTTTCCGCGCGAAATCTCGCTGTCGATGCCGGTGTTCCCGTGATCCCTGCAACCGGCGTTCTACCCGATCCGGAAGCGCCTTCTGCGATGCAGCAAATCCGGGAGCAGGCGGCCGAGATCGGCTACCCGCTGATGCTCAAGGCGAGCTGGGGTGGCGGCGGGCGCGGGATGCGCGCCATTCGCGGGGCCGAAGAGCTGGAAAACGAGGTTCGCGCCGGATCGCGCGAGGCGCTCGCGGCTTTCGGCAAGGGCGATGTCTATCTCGAAAAACTGATCGAGAATGCGCGCCATGTCGAGGTGCAGATCCTCGGCGACCATTATGGCGAGATCGTCCATCTGTTCGAGCGCGATTGCTCGGTGCAGCGGCGTAATCAGAAAATCGTCGAGCGCGCGCCTGCTCCCTATCTCAGCGACGCGCAGCGTCGGGAGCTGGCTGGACAGGCGCTGAAAATCGCGCGGAAATCGCGCTACGAACTGGCTGGTACGGTTGAATTCCTGATAGATGCCGACACCGGCAATTTCTATTTCATCGAGGTCAATCCGCGCATCCAGGTCGAGCACACGGTGACGGAGGAAGTCACCGGCATCGACATCGTCAAGGCGCAGATCAGGCTGGCGGAGGGCGCGCGCATCGGCGACGTCAAGGCATCCGGCGTTCCCGCTCAGAAGGACATCAAGCTGAACGGCCATGCGCTGCAATGCCGGATTACGACGGAAGACCCGCTCAACAATTTCATTCCCGATTATGGACGCATCACCGCCTATCGCGGCGCGACCGGCTTCGGCATACGCCTCGATGGCGGCACCGCCTATTCCGGCGCGGTGATCACCCGCTTTTACGACTCGCTGCTGGAGAAGGTCACGGCTTGGGCCCCGTCGCCGGAGGAAGCGATCCGGCGTATGGACCGCGCCTTGCGCGAGTTCCGTATCCGCGGCGTGGCGACCAATCTGGCGTTTCTCGAAAACCTGATCAATCACCCCAAATTCATCGCCAACGACTATACGACCCGCTTCATCGACACCCATCCGGAGCTGTTCAAATTCCCGCGCCGCCACGACCGCGCGACCAAGCTGCTCAATTACATTGCCGACATTACCGTCAATCAGCACCCGGAGGTTGCCGGACGCGCCACGCCGCCGGAATGGGCCAAGTTTCCCAAGCCGCCGGAGCTGCGCGGTGAGGAGCCGCCAAAAGGCTTGAAGCAACTGCTCGATGAAAGCGGACCGCGCGCCGTCGCCGACTGGATGCTGGCGCAGAAGCAATTGCTGATGACCGATACGACGATGCGCGACGGGCATCAATCGCTGCTCGCGACCCGCATGCGCAGCTTCGACATGATCCACGTCGCGGAGGCCTATGCCCATAATCTATCGCAGCTTTTCTCCATCGAGTGCTGGGGCGGCGCCACTTTCGATGTCGCCTATCGCTTCCTGCAGGAAAGCCCGTGGCAGCGGCTGAGCGCGCTTCGCAAGGCGATGCCGAATCATCTGCTGCAAATGCTGCTGCGGGCCTCCAACGGCGTTGGTTACACGAATTATCCGGACAATGCCGTGCGCAAATTCGTCGACCGGTCGGCACAGTCGGGCGTCGACGTGTTCCGCGTTTTCGACAGCCTGAACTGGGTCGAGAACATGAAAATCGCGGTCGATGCGGTGCTGCAAACCGGCAAGATCTGCGAGGCGGCGATCTGCTATACCGGCGATATGCTCGACCCGGACCGGCCGAAATACGATCTCGACTATTATGTGACGATGGCGCGGGAGCTGCGCGCGGCGGGCACGCATGTTCTCGGCATCAAGGATATGGCGGGCGTGCTGAAGCCGGAGGCCGCGAAAGTGCTGGTCCAAGCCCTCAAGGAAGAGACCAGCTTGCCCGTTCATCTGCATACGCATGATACCAGCGGCATTGCAGCGGCGACGATCCTGGCGGCGAGCGAGGCGGGCGTCGATGCGGCGGACTGTGCGATGGACGCGCTGTCCGGAATGACCTCGCAGCCCTGTTTCGGCTCGATCGTCGAGGCGTTGCGCAACACGGCGCGTGATACCGGCTTCGATCCGGCGATCATACGCGAGATTTCGGATTACTGGGAAGCGGTGCGCCTGCAATATGCCGCGTTCGAGGCGGATATGAAAGCGCCTGCCGCCGAGGTCTATCTGCATGAAATGCCGGGCGGGCAGTTCACCAATCTGAAAGCGCAGGCGCGCAGTCTCGGCCTTGAGGAACGCTGGCACGAAGTTGCGCAGGCTTATGCCGATGTGAACGCGATGTTCGGCGATATTCCGAAGGTCACGCCCTCGTCGAAAGTCGTCGGCGATCTGGCGCTGGCGATGGTGGCGGGCGGTTTGAGCCGTGAGGATGTGCTGTCGCCGGACAAGGAAGTGTCCTTTCCGGACTCGGTCGTCGATTTCTTCAAGGGTGGTCTTGGCCAGCCGCCGGGCGGTTTCCCGAAGGCGTTGCAGGCAAAAGTTCTGAAAGACGAAAAGCCGCTTGAAGGACGCCCCGGCGCGACAATGGAAGATGTCGATTTCGACGCCGTGCGCAACGAGATGAAGGAGCAGATGCCCGGCGCGAAGATTACCGACGAGGATCTTTGCTCCTATCTCATGTATCCGAAGGTCTATCTGGATTACATGGGCCGCCGCCGTGAATACGGACCCGTGCTCTGTCTGCCGACACCGATCTTTTTCTATGGCATGGAGATCGAGCAGGAGGCGCTCATCGAGCTGGAGCCCGGCAAGACGCTCGTCGTCCAGCTTCTGGCGGTCGGCGAAACCGACGAAGACGGCATGGTCAACGTCTTCTTCGAGCTGAATGGCCAGCCGCGCATTGCCGTCGTTCCGAACCGCGCGGCGAAAACCAATGTCAATGCACACCCCAAAGCGGAGGAGGGCAATTCCCTTCATGTGCCCGCGCCGATGCCCGGCGTGATCGCGTCCATCGCGGTGGAGGAAGGCAAGAAGATCCGGCCCGGCGATCTGTTGATGACGATCGAGGCGATGAAGATGGAAACCGCGATCCGTGCGGAGACTGGCGGCGTCGTCAGGAAGCTTCTCGTGAAGCCTGGCGTGCAGGTCGATGCGAAGGACCTGCTGATCGAGCTGGGTGAGTGACTGTCTTGAGTATCAAGCGCTTTGCCTTGGTTGTTGTTCTCCTGACATAGCGTTGAGGATCGTCAGCAGCTTGAATTTGACATTTGAACATGAGCTTGGCCGCAACTGGGACTCAAATGTCAAATTCGTGCCGTTTCCCGGACAGATCGTCGATGATCGGACAGTCGGGACGATTGTCGCCATGACAATGTTTGACCAGCGATGCCAGCGTCGTCTTCAGCGAATTCAGCTCACTGATCTTACGCTCGATCTGGAGGATCTTCTCCGTCGCGATCGCCTTGACGTCGGCGCTGGCACGGTTCTCGTCCTCGTAGAGTGACAGCAGCAGGCGGCATTCCTCGATCGTGAAGCCGAGGCTGCGCGCGCGTTGCAGGAAACGGAGCCTGTGAACGTCGCCTTCGGAATAATCGCGATAACCGTTCTCCGCGCGGGACGGCTTGATCAGCTTGATGTCTTCATAATAACGGATCGTTTTGGGAGGCAGGTTGGCTTTTTCCGCGGCCGCTCCAATGTTCATTTTTCCATCCTTTCAAGCTCAGGCGGGCCGGTCGAGATCGACTGTCCGCAGCCTGAGTGCATTGGAAATCACCGAGACCGATGACAGGCTCATGGCCGCCGCCGCGATCATCGGGGAAAGCAAAAGCCCCGTCAGAGGGTAAAGTATGCCCGCCGCCAGCGGCACGCCCGCCGAATTATAGACAAAGGCGAAGAACAGATTCTGCCTGATATTACGCAAGGTCGCTTCAGCCAGAACGCGCGCCCGGACGATGCCGGTCAGGTCGCCCTTGAGCAGCGTGATCCCGGCACTTTCGACGGCGACATCGGCTCCGGTTCCCATCGCCAGACCGACATCGGCGGCGGCAAGTGCGGGCGCATCGTTGACGCCGTCGCCTGCCATGGCGACCTTTCGGCCTTTCGCGTGCAGATCATCGACCAGCCGCTTCTTGTCTTCCGGCAGAACACCGGCGCGCACCTCGTCGAT
>CAYOUP010000083.1:0-10642 GCA_964407125.1 uncultured Hyphomicrobiaceae bacterium
CAAGGCCATGCTGCAGGATATCGCTATTCTGACCGGCGGCGAAATGATTTCAGAAGATCTCGGCATCAAGCTTGAGAACGTCAATATCAAGATGCTGGGCACGGCCAAGCGCGTTACCATCGGCAAGGACGAGACCGTGATCGTTGATGGCGCAGGCAAGAAGAAAGACATCACGGCCCGCGTTTCGCAGATCAAGCAGCAGATCGAAGACACCAGTTCCGATTATGACCGCGAGAAGCTGCAGGAACGTCTGGCCAAGCTGGCAGGCGGCGTGGCCGTGATCCGTGTCGGCGGCGCGACGGAAATCGAAGTGAAGGAGAAGAAGGACCGGGTTGACGATGCGCTGAACGCCACGCGCTGCGCGGTTGAGAGTGGCATCGTTCCCGGCGGCGGGATTTCGCTGCTGCGCGCCTCATATGCGATCTCTGTCGAAGGCGATAACGACGATCAGGAAGCCGGCATCAATATCGTCCGCCGCGCGCTTCAGGCTCCGCTGCGCCAGATTGCCGAAAATGCCGGCGTCGAGGGTGCCGTCGTCATCGGCAAGGTGATGGAGAACAAGAAGTATAGCATGGGCTATGACGCGCAGAATGACGACTATGTCGACATGCTGGAAACCGGCATCATTGACCCTGCCAAAGTCGTTCTGACGGCGCTACAGGACGCTGCCTCTGTTGCGTCGCTTCTGATCACCACGGAGGCGGGCATAGCGGAAATTCCGCAAAAGGAAACGCCTGGCATGGGTGCCGGCGGAATGGAAGGCATGGGCGGAATGCCCGGTATGGGCGGCATGATGTAAGTCTGTCACTCAAGCCGGTTTTCTTCTGAGCATATTCAGGCACTTGAAGGGCGGGTTCTTCACAGAATCCGCCCTATTTGTTACAAAATGTTACAAAAGGCGCTGTATATGAGCGCTGCCGCCGCAATTCCGCCTTAATGAAGTTTTAAATACAACCTTAAGTTGTACTTATGGTTTACTTTAGAAAAGACGTCGTTGGCGATTCGCGTAAGAAATGTGAATTCGCGAAAGGGAATTTTAAGTTATTCAGTGGAATATTGTTTCTGTGAATTATTAGCAGTTTCTTGGATATGCAGGTTGGCTAGCCGGAATGCAGATGCTATAAAGGAATTGCTTCTAGGGACTGTTGATCATCTCCGTGTCAAATCACACGTTCAGATGACTCAGGGGTCCTAGAACAAGGGCCCCTGGCGTTTTGTTTTGCGTACGCCGGGGCGTCTTGTTCTTTGAGAGCTTTAAAAGCTCACTTCCTTCCAGACTGAAATTCCGTCATAATTTACTCGTGATGCAACTATAGACAATTGCATTGCCGCATCCCAATTTCATTGGGGGGGGCACATGCGCACTCGAACGGATACGATACAGTTGCACTAGCTATTTGAAATAGATCAACTTGACCTCGTTCAACCGATCTCAATTGAATGAGAGGTAATCTGGGCCGGATGAGATGACCCGTGGAGGAGATTGACCCCATGACGAAAGCCGGACTTTCCAAGCGTGGCAGGCTCGACAACACGACACGACATCTTCACTGGTTTGCAGCCGCTTTTGGCGTCACGGCCAGTTTTGCTTGTGCCGGTTTTCTCATCTCCAATCCGATCGGCGCCCCGCAATCCAAGCCTTTCGTGGCAAGCTGGGATGCGGTTGGCCATATTCCCGGCCTCAGTGGAACGACCTTCAAGATCGCGCAGAAACCGGCCCAAACGGATCAGATCGTCGATGCAAATGCAACGTCGGCGCAACCTGTGACATGGAACGAGATTGAGACGCCAGGATGCCTGACCGTCACGACCGAGACCGGACAGAAACTGTCCTTCCGGATCAAGGGTTATCGCGCACCGACCGATGCCGGGCATGAAGCGCCCATGAAGGTGGATCTTTCCGTGACCGCCTGCTCGCAAAGCAGCAAACAGGTTGTCAATGCCGTGTTCGAGCCTGACGCATCCGAAACAGTTATCAAAAGCACCTCGGCCGAACGCAATCTTTAAGTCCGGATCATTTCCCAATCGCGTTTAGCGGCGCGACGATCGGCAAGGCCGTGATCTGACAAATTTGCAGCATCCATCCAGTTTCAGCCATTCTTTGCGCCTAGATTGTTGCATCATGGCGCAGACAGCAACACATAATCACCGCGCCGAAGCACCGCTAGGACTTGTGCTTGAGGCCGGAGTCGAAATCGCAACATTGGGTGCGATTGCGATCATTTTGTGCGCAATAAGCAAAGTTGAGATCGGCCAGGGCGGACTGATTCTCGGTTCAGCCATTTACATTATCATCGGCATCCTTGTCCTGAAAGGGCTGCGTCAGCACTGTCCGCATACGCATTTCGGCCTTGCCAATGCAATCACACTCCTGCGTGCTGCCTTCAGCAGTTTCCTGTTCGCTGTTTCTGCAGATATCATCGCCGGAAACAATCCGCTGTCCGATCCTTTCATCCACTGGCTGATCACGTGCCTTGCCGTCGCTTCTCTGACGCTTGACGGGCTCGACGGCTGGATTGCCAGGCATCATGGCATGGAGAGCCGGTTCGGTGCGCAGTTCGACATGCACTCCGATGCGCTCTTTGTCCTGTCCTTGACCTTGCTGCTCAGCGTATCGGGGCTTACCGGGCCGTGGGTAATCATCAACGGCTTGATCTTCTACTTGTTCCAGACAGCGGCGTATATATGGCCCGGCCTTGGCAGAGCACTCCCCCCCCGGTGGCGCAGAAAGGCCATCTGCGTTCTTCAGACCGCGTTGCTGATAACGGCTCTTGCGCCAATCACTCCCCATTGGGCGGCGCAGCTTGCCTGTCTCACCGGGCTTGGGCTGCTGACATGGTCCTTCGGCGTCGATATCAGGTGGCTTCTAAGGCATGAAAATCAGTAGAAGAGCGCGAACAGAAATCTTATTCCGACCATAAGCAGGAAAAGCGCGAAAGCGATTTCCAGCTTGCGCCTCGGTAAACCGTGAGCCAGGCGGGCGCCGAGTGGGGCGGCAAGAACACTTGCCGGAATGATGGTGGCGGCGCTGATAGTGCTGAAATAGCCGATCGAGCCGGGGGGAAGTCCCGTAGCGTCCCAACCGGCCCATACAAAGCCCGTGAGTGCGGGGATCGCAAGCAGCGCGCTGAAGCCTGCCGCCGTACCGACCGCCTGATGCATCGGCCTTCCGAACAATGCGAGGATGGCGGCGATCTGCGCACCGCCGCCAACGCCCATCAGCGTTGCGATGAAACCAACGCCCGAGCCGATCGGGACATAATAGGCCGGGCTTGTGAGATCGCCCTTGAAGCGCCAATCCGTCGGTTTGAAAATGATACTCGTGCTCAGCAGAGCGGCGGAAATGACCCAGATGAATTGGAAAGCCGAACCATCGGCTATTCGGGCGACGATAGCTCCGGTGATGATCCCTGCGAAGGCGGCGGGCGCCATGAGACGAAGCAGTCCCGTGTCGATCGAGTCACGCCGGAAATGCGCGTAAGCCGCACGGAACGATGTCGGCGCGATCACGGCGAAACTGGTCCCGACAGCAAGATGCATCCTGACATCATCCGGCGTTCCTATGAAGCCGAACACCTCATAAAGAACCGGCACCAGAATTCCGCCCCCGCCAACACCGAACAGCCCTGACAGAATGCCGGTCAGAAAACCGCCGCACAGCAGCGCTCCAGCGAGAATGGCCATCTCGCCGAATGGGAGGTCTAAGGCCATTGATTCCACTCCGGAAAAGTTCGGGCGAGATTAGATGCATACAGAAGAAAAAGCCACGCCAATGTTGGCGGGATGCAGCAGGCCATTCTGATCACAAAACATTACACAACCATATGGTTGACAATTGGAATCTCTTGCGATAACACTTAACTAATAAGTTGACTATCAAAACAGGGGAGATGATCAATGAGTGTTTATGATCGCACGTCACTTGTCCTGAAACGCATATTCGATGCGCCGGTGGATAGGGTCTATGCCGCCTGGACAGATCCGGAAATCCTTATGCAATGGTTCCTTGGCGACGACTGCAAGAGCTGCGAGGTGTTCGAGGCCGATGCGCGCGTAAACGGCCGGTACGACATCATGATGATGGGGGCGAGCAGCGAGGCATACCGCGTCCGCGGGCTTTATCACGAGGTCGAGCCGAACCGGAAGCTCGTATTCAGCTGGGCATGGGATCATGAGCCGGAACGGGAATCGCTCGTGATGATCGAATTCATGGATCAGGCCGGAAAGACACTCCTGACACTGACACATACACGCTTTGCCGATCAGGTGAGCCGCGACCGCCATATCAAGGGCTGGGTGGGCTGTCTTGATCATCTGGAAAGCTGGCTGGCGAATTGACCGCCAAAGAGCAGCAAAAGAGGAAAACATCGCAATGACACAAGCGAATATTGTTTCGGAACAGAAATGGCGCGCCGCGAGACTTGCGCTTCTTGCCGAAGAAAAAGCCTTTACAAAAGCTCGCGAGGCCTTGACCGCAATGCGGCAGGCCATGCCTTGGGTGAAGGTGAAGAAGGACTATGTTTTCGAGGGTGGGAACGGTCCGGTCAGCCTTGGCGATCTGTTCGATGGCTGCAGTCAGCTCATCATCTATCACTTTATGTTTCACCCCGATTGGAACGCCGGCTGCAAGAGTTGTTCCTTCTGGGCGGATGGATTTGACCGCTCAATCGTGCATCTGAAAGCGCGGGATGTTGCTTTTGCCTGCACATCGCGTGCGCCCCTGAAAAAACTGCTGGCTTACCGCAAGCGCATGGGGTGGAGCTTCACCTGGGTATCTTCTGGGGAAAACAGCTTCAGCAGTGATTTTGGCGTGCATTTCACGCCTGAGGAAATCGCGGCGGGCAGTAGGGAATATAATTACCGGAAAGGCGCATTTAACGGAGAGGACGCACCGGGCTTCAGCGTCTTCGCGCGGGATGACAAAGGCGCCATTGTCCAAAGTTATTCCTGCTATGCACGCGGCCTGGAGATGCTGAACCCTGCCTATCACCTTCTCGATCTCGTGCCGAAGGGGCGTGATGAGGCAGAATTGCCCTACACAATGGCCTGGCTCCGGCTCCGGGACGAATATGAGCAATAAATCCGCACAGAAATCCCCGCGCAGGCGGGGATTCATCCAACCATCGTCCATTTGGAAGCCTGAATTCCCGTTTTCACGCGGATTCAGACTAAAATGCAGTTGGTTGCCGCCAACTCAATGGAATTCGCGGATATCGACAAAGTGACCGGCAATCGCTGCGGCCGCCGCCATTGCCGGCGAGACGAGATGGGTGCGGCCCTTGAAGCCCTGACGCCCCTCGAAATTGCGGTTCGACGTCGATGCGCAGCGTTCTTCCGGCGCCAGCTTGTCCGGATTCATCGCTAGGCACATAGAACAACCCGGTTCACGCCATTCGAAACCGGCCTCGATAAAGATCTTGTCCAGACCTTCCTGTTCGGCCTGCGCCTTGACGAGGCCGGAACCGGGAACGACCATTGCGTTCACGGCTTCATGCACCTTCTTGCCCTCGACGACTTTTGCCGCAGCGCGCAGATCCTCGATGCGGCCATTGGTGCAGGAGCCAAGGAAGACGCGCTGGACGGGGATATCTGTCATTCTGATGCCCGGCGTCAGGCCCATATAGGCAAGCGCGCGATTCATCGCGTTACGCTTATTCTCGTCCGCGACCGCGTCAGGATCGGGGACGGCACCGGTAACCGCCACGACATCTTCAGGGCTCGTGCCCCAGGTTACGATCGGAGGCAGATTCGCTGCGTCCAGACGAACCTCACGGTCAAAAACGGCATCTTCATCGCTGTATAGGGTCTTCCAGTAAGCCATCGCCGCATCCCATGCCGCGCCTTTCGGTGCGCGCGGGCGGCCCTTGATATATTCGAAGGTCTTTTCATCCGGCGCGATCAGACCAGCGCGCGCGCCGCCTTCAATGGACATGTTGCAGACCGTCATGCGGCCCTCTATCGACAGGGAACGGATTGCCTCGCCTGCATATTCGATGACATGGCCTGTTCCGCCAGCCGTGCCGATTTCGCCGATGATTGCGAGGATAATGTCCTTAGCAGTCACGCCTTCTGGCAACTGGCCGTCGACCGTCACGCGCATATTCCGGGCTTTTTTCTGGATCAGCGTTTGCGTGGCGAGCACGTGCTCGACCTCGGACGTTCCGATGCCGTGAGCGAGCGCGCCGAATGCGCCATGTGTCGATGTATGGCTGTCGCCGCAAACGATAGTCATACCGGGAAGGGTAAAGCCCTGTTCCGGTCCGATCACATGGACGATACCCTGACGGATATCGGACTCATTATAATATTCGACACCGAAATCAGCGGCATTCTTTGCCAGCGCATCGACCTGCGTCTTGGATTCCGGATCATCGATCCCTTTTGAGCGGTCGGTCGTGGGAACGTTGTGATCGACGACGGCAAGCGTCTTTTCCGGCGCGCGAAGCTTGCGGCCCGTCATCCGCAGGCCCTCGAAAGCCTGCGGGCTGGTCACTTCATGAACGAGGTGGCGGTCAATATAAATAAGGCAAGTGCCGTCCGGCTGTTCGTCGACCAAATGGTCGGCCCAGATCTTGTCGTACAGCGTCTTGCCCATTTCCTGCCTCCTACTTCGCTTCTGCTTCTTCAGAAGCCTTGTTCTCTTCGGTGTCCTGTTCTTCGTCCTCTGCGGGGACTTCCGATACAGTCGTCTCAGCCATCAGAGCCTGCGCCTGAGCGGCCCAGTCATCATTTTCGATTTTTGCACCGAGTGAGAGCTCGTCATCAAGCGTTGCAATCTCGTCGTCGGTAAGATTGACGATCTGCGCATAGGTGGTAATGCCGATCTTGTTCAGCTTCTTCTCGATGGTCTCGTCGAGCCCCTTGATCAACTTGAGATCGTCATTCGGGCCCTTGGGCTTCTTGAATTTCAGCGTCTTGGCACGGGCGGACTGGGCTTTGGCGCGCAAATCGGTGCGTTCGGCGATACGGGCAGCCTTGCCGCGCAGACCGCGGAGATAATAAAGCTTTGCCCGGCGGACCTTGCCGCGGCGGACCACTTCGATGGAGTCGATCAGCGGCGAGTGGATCGGGAATACGCGCTCGACGCCTTCGCCATAGGAGATCTTGCGGACCGTGAAGCTTTCATTGAGGCCGCCGCCGTTGCGTGCGATGCAAACGCCTTCATAGGCCTGAACGCGCTCGCGCGTGCCCTCGACCACCTTCACATTGACGCGCACCGTGTCACCGGGGTCGAACTCCGGAATCTTGCGTTTGGCCGTCAACTCGGCAAGATAGTCTTTTTCGAATTCCTGAAGCGTATTCATGGCTGTTGCCCTTTGCTTGGCCAGCTTGCCGGACGGACCGTTTCGCTGTGCGTGAGTTTCATGTCACGGACGCAAAGTCCGCGGAAAAATCCGGCGTCGGCCGCAGAGCGAGCCCGCAGGCGCCTGGATTTCGGGAAATCGCCCTCTAAATAGTCGATAAATTTTCGCTTGTCGATGCCTTTAGCTCGAAAGATGAACGCCTTGTGACTATTAGCCGGCGAAAAGCCGCATCAGTCCTCCTCGCTGTGTAGCGTTTTGGCATCCGTCCTGACAATCAGATCAGGACGTCGCTCCCGCGTGATCTCGCGTGATTGCGCCATCCGCCATGCCGCAATGCGTTCATGGTTGCCCGATAGGAGCACCTCCGGAATCTCCCGGCCTTCCCATTCGCGCGGGCGGGTATAGTGGGGGTATTCGAGAAGGCCGTTCTCGAAACTTTCCTCCTCGCCGGAGTTTTCCGCACCCATCACGCCAGGCAGCAGGCGCACCGCCGCGTCGAGCATGACCATCGCGGCCAGTTCGCCGCCGGACAGTATATAGTCACCAATGCAGATTTCTTCCGTCTGCCGCGCTTCGATCACGCGCTGGTCGACGCCTTCGAAGCGTCCGCAGAGCAGCATCACGCCTGGTCCGGCGCTCAATTCGCGGATGTGCGCCTGCGTCAACGGCTTGCCGCGTGGCGACGGATAGATCAGGGGCAGGGCAGGGTGTGTCCCGCGCGCAGCGTCGATCGCCGCCCCGACCACATCAGCGCGCATCACCATGCCGGGCCCGCCGCCCGCAGGCGTATCATCTACGGAGCGGTGCTTGTCCTTCGCATAATCACGAATATTGATCGCGTCGAGCTGCCAACGCTGCGCCGCAAGTGCCTGTCCCGCGAGGCTTGCGCCAAGGGGGCCTGGAAACATCTCCGGATAAAGCGTCAGAATGCAGGCGGTCCACATGGGTGGTCTCACAATCGCAGTTTCATGCCTTCATGGCTGGCGGTAAAGCCGAGTGCCTGATAGAAGGCCAACGCTTCGGGCCGCCGCTTGTCCGTCGTCAATTGCACAAGGACGCAAGCCTTTTCGCGGGAAAGGCTTATCGCATGCTGAATCAGTGCGCGCCCGACGCCAGAGCCGCGCAACTCCTGATCGACCCGCACACCTTCAATCTGTGCCCTCATACCGCCCGTATAGGCCAGGCCGGGAATGAAGGTGAGTTGAAGACAGGCGACGGCTCGGCCGTCAAGATCGCCGACAATGATCCGGTTGTTCGGATCGTGGTCGATTGTATCGAATGCGCGCATATAGGCTTCGGGCAATGCGCCATTGCCGATGGATTCACGCCAGCTTCCAAGCGAGTCCGCAGCAAGCAGCCGGATGATGGCTTCGAGATCATCGCGGCGCGCGTCGCGGAATTGCACGCGTTCCAGCGTTTCACTCTTCTGCGGCATCATCCATATCCTTCGGTTCGTCCACGATGACGCGCCCGCCTTTCACATCGACCACCGGCACGGCGGTTCTTGTGAAAGGGATCAGCGCCGTGCGCCCGGAATTGTCGCGACGGATCTCCAGTAGGTCGCCCGCGCCAAAATTCTGCACCGCGACGACCTTGCCGATCTTTTCACCCTCAGGCGTCAAAGCAGCAAGCCCGATCAGATCGTCATAATACCATTCATCCTCTTCCGTTTTCGGAAGCTTCGTTCGTTCAACAAACAGCTCCATGCCCTTGAGCGCTTCGGCCGCGTTGCGGTCGCTGATGCCTGCGATCCGTGCCGCGAGGACAATGCCTTTCAATAACCGGGCAGCTTCGATACTGAGACTTCCGCCCTTGCCATCGGTCAGCGGACCGTATGAGGCGATGTCTCCTGGCGCAGCAGTAAAGCTGGTGATCTTCACCTCGCCGCGAATGCCGTGCGCCCCGGCGACGTGGCCGAGCAGAACCAGCCTGCCGCCGGTATTCCCGCTATTGGACTCATCATGATCCGGCATAACATCAGCCTGAACGTATTCAACGTTCCTTGAGCTCTTGCTTCTCCTGCTGAGACAGTCGGCAAGAGAACTGACCGTCACCCCGGACAGCAGCACTCGACGAGCCGGGGTCCCTTGAGGGACGACCATCTCACGAGATCCCGGATAGCCCTTCGGGCTTCCGGGATGACATTTTACAAATTATTCTCAAGGCGAAGAAATAATCCCGCAAATATGCCGATTAAGCCGTCGCGCCTTCGCCTTCGGGCGCATCCACTGGTGCATCGCCGCCACCTGCTGGCGCAGCTTCCTTCTGTTTGCGTTCCTCAACACGCTCAAGCGCCTTCTTGCCCGGCTTGGCCTTGTTCGGGTTGTTGCGCGCGGGGCGTTTAGCAAGGCCCTTTTCGTCAAGAAAGCGGAGTACGCGATCGGTCGGCTGTGCGCCGACGGAAAGCCAGTGCTTCACACGATCTTCGTCGAGCTTGACGCGGTCTTCATGATCCTTCGGCAGAAGCGGGTTCCAGTGGCCGATATGCTCGATGAAGCGGCCATCGCGCGGGGCGGTCGCCTCGGCGACAACGACGCGGTAATAGGGACGTTTTTTCGAGCCGCCGCGGGACAGTCTGATTTTCAGTGGCATTCTTGTTCTCCTTCATGAAATGTCGATCCGCATGGATAGCGGACCCTATTGCTATTGTTCGTCAAATTTCGTTTGGTGACGGGTGGCGGAAGACATTCGCCGGGTACCCCATGAGTACAGTTTCATATTCGAGCCTCGCACCGAGCCGTTCAGCGACCGCGCGTGAGGCGTGGTTCTCCGGCGCGATGAAGCTGATCGCCGTTGTCCAGCCGAGTTCGCCATAGGCATGTTCGCGGGCACGTTTCGCCGCTTCCGTCGCATAGCCCTTGCCGCGCGCCGCTGGCATCAGACCCCAGCCGATCTCCGGTTCCGGCCAGCCTTCGGGGAACCAGGGACCGCACCATCCGGCGAAGTCGCCCGTTGCCTTTTCCTCCAGCACCCAGAAGCCATGCCCGCGCAAAACCCAATGGCCGAGATAGGTGGCCAGAGCCCGCCAGACCATGTCGCGCTCCTTGGTGCCGCCAAGAAACCGGCAGCTTTCCTCGTCAGCATAGAATGCAGATAGAGGCTCAAGGTCGCTCTCGCGCCAGCCACGTAACTTCAGCCGTTCGGTTTCGAGTTCGGGTACGTTCACACTCGTATGTCTCTTATCTCGCGTTCGCCGAAATCCCTGCGCAGGCAGGGATCCAGTTCTTACTTAGTTGCGATCAATCCTTAAATCGTCCCTTTTCACACCAGTATCTGACAGAAACTCCTGATTGATTTTGAAATAAGTCTGCAGCGATGAAGCAATTTGTCTTGTTGTA
>CAYOUP010000084.1:0-10522 GCA_964407125.1 uncultured Hyphomicrobiaceae bacterium
GGTCCGACCGGATGCGTTGATAAGCGCTTTCTGAACCATCTCCCGCCGCAACGGCCTTCGGCGAACCGTTACCGGCGATACCGGCGGCGGCAAGGGCCGGTCCCATGAAGTCAAAATAGATGTCATTAATGGCGAGGCTGTGGGTCCAGCGTTCGCCGTATTTCTGCAGCAGCGCCGTCGTTAATGTCGGCATCCGGCTGGAGGTATCCGCAATCGGCGTGTCGACATACTCAAGAACAGTGCCGCCGAGCCTCTCGATCGTTTCCTTTATGCGATCGGCCTTGGCAATCGCGATCTGGTATGTGGAGTCGGTAAAGATGACCACGCCCGGGTTGCCGCCTGCATCAGCAAAGGCCCACTGGGCGGCCGACTCGGAGACTGCCATTGCATCGGTCGAGACATTGGTAAAGAGACCATTGCCCGGATCGCAGCCGCTCACTGGCCCGGAATGCCATGCCACCATCGGGACACCAGCGCTTTTGGCCTGATCAAGGGCGGCTTGCTGTTCGACAGCGTCGAAACCGTTGATAACAATGCCATCGGGTTGCAATGCCAAAGCCTGACCGAAGGCCGCCGTGCGTCCCTGAACCGAACCGGCTCCGTCAATGACGCGCACCTCCCAACCCATGCGGGCCGCAGCTTCCTCGACACCGTTTGTAACGCCCAGAATACCGCCATTCTTCAGGTCAGCAGCAAGCACGACGATTGTCTTGCTCCCGGCGGCCTTCGGACCGGAGGTTGGCCCGTCCCACACCGTTTTCTGCCCGGCGTCCTTCTTGACAGCATCCATTGCATCCGAAACCGCATCGGCAAAAGCCGGTACGCCAAACGCAACGATAACGCTGCCTGCGAGCAGTGTTTTAATGAAAGTTCGCTTCAGCATGGTAATCCTCCCTTAGTTGCTGACTCGACTATTTTTTTGAAACGCCTTTGCGGCGCTGTGCGTAACCGGCAATACCGATTGCGACGAGCAGCGTCATGCCGTTGAACATTGGCTCGACCCAAAACGAGCCACCGAACTGCTGTATTCCCGATATCCCGACGGCAAGGATCGCCACACCAACGATCGTTCCCCACACGTTGACACGGCCGGGCCTGATGGTCGTCGAGCCGAGGAACGCGCCAACTAGCGCCGGGAGGAGATATTCCAAACCAACGCTCGCCTGCCCGATACGCAATTTGGAAGCGAGAAGGACGCCGGTGAGCGCGGTTATCAAGCCGGATGTCACAAAGGCGCCCACGACGAATTTGCGGGTCGGAATGCTATTGAGCTCGGCTGCGCGCGGATTGGCTCCGATGGCATAGAGGAAACGACCAATGGGCGTGTATTCCAGCACCAGCCACATGAATATTGTAATGGTCAGAACATAAAAGGCAGTGATCGGAAGACCGAAGACGAACGTGCCGTTGATCGCATAAAAGCCATCCGGTAAGACGCCAACAACTTGCCTGCCGCCGGTGTGCCAAAGCGCAAGTGCATAGAGGACGGTTCCGGTGCCGAGCGTAGCGATGAAGTTGTCGATTTTGGCGACCTCGACGAGCAGGCCGTTCAGGAAACCGACAAAAGCCCCCAGCAGCAATATGATCATCACCGCCAGCAGCCACGGCACGCCGAACATGGTTTGCAGCGAGATCGCAAATATGTGCCACAGGACGATGCCATAACCCACAGTCAGATGGATACGACCCGACACCATCGGGACCATGGCGGCCAGACTGAGTAACGCTATTATCGACTTGTCGCTGAGAATGGCGCGAAGATTGAGCAGCGTCGGAAAGGTTTTTGGCAGCAGAATTGAGAAAACAACAATAAGCGCCACGGTCAGGATCACCAGGCCATAGACGGGTGCAAGCCGGATGAGCTTCCAGCCGAGCGACAGACTGGCTAATTCCGACCGTGTCGGCTCAAGCGCGTTTGATTCAAGGGATTGCATCGATCTCAATCTTTCTGTCGTTCATATCACCGGCTGAAGCTGCCTGTATGAGGCTCTCCGTGGATAATTCTACGCCTGAAAGTTCAGCCACCATTTGGCCTCTGCTGAACACCAGAGCCCGATGGCATATGTTCGCGACTTCCTCGAAATCAGTGGATACGACGAGGACGCCCATTCCCGTTCGCAAAGCATCGAAAAGAAGATTGTAAATCTCGGCCTTCGCCCCGACATCAACGCCGGCGGTCGGATCCTCGGCGATCAGCAATTTGCGTTCTGTTTCGAGCCACCGTCCGACCACCACTTTTTGCTGATTGCCGCCAGACAAAGCTTCAATCGCCAATGTCGGATCATTTGGGCTAAGGCCTACCGTATTGCCAAGTTTGACGGCCGCTTCCTGTTCGGTGGCGGCGCTTGCAAACGAAAGCAAGCCGCGACCCCGGACGCACGGGTTCAGAAACACATTTTCGCAAATGGTTAGAGCCGGGGCGACCGATTCAACAACGCGGTCACACGCAACAAAGCCCAAGCCCGATTGCATTGCACTGCGCGGGCTGGACAGGTCGGGCTTCTTGCCGGCAAGTAAAATCTCGCCTTCACATTCCAGAGCACCATAAAGGCTACGGCCGATATCCTCATGGCCGGCACCACGCAAACCAACCAGGCCAAGCAATTCGCCTTTGCGCATCATGAAGGAAACGGGGCCTACGCGGCCGGTGCGCATGTGGTTTACCCGCAGGACATCGCCCTCGGCGGAAACGTCAGACCGTGCGAACTCGCGTGCCTTGCGCCCGACAATCAACATGACGAGCTCTTCGGCATCCGTATGAGCAATGTCGCGCAAGCCGACCATCAGCCCGTCGCGCAGCACCGCAACCCTATCAGCAATGCGGAATATTTCGTCCAGCCGATGCGACACATAGATCATGCCGACGCCTTTAGATTTTAAAGGCTTCAACGCTGCGAACAGACGCTCGACCTCATCGGCCGGCAGACTTGCCGTCGGTTCGTCCAACACGAGATAATCGCACTCGATGGCGAGGGCACGTGCAATGACCAGAAGCGACTTCTCAGTCCGGCTCAAAGCCGAAACACGCGTTGAAGGATCGAAGTCGCATTCCACCAGAGCCAGCACCTGGCGGGCAATTTTCTCCGAGTCGCGCTATGAAATGAGGCCGCTCTTCTTCTTATAGTCGAAAGCCAGGGCAATGTTTTCCGCGACGCTCATCCATTCGATAAGGCCCAGATCCTGATGAATGAAGGCAACCTTCTGGCGATGATTGATGCTGCCGGGCTTGTGATTGTATTCCTCGCCATCAATCATCACACGGCCGCTATCAACCTTGTGTATTCCGCCGAGCGTCTTGATCAGCGTCGATTTGCCGGGATTCTATGCCGGTTATTACGGTACCGAAACATTGCTGAACCGGGAGCCGGGTCTGGACATGATCGACTATCACGATGATACCATAGCGATCGGCGGTCTTGCCTACTGCGAACGCAAGGGCATCAAGATCCCTGACGATATCGGTATTGCTGGCTGGGGCGGCCATGAAGCTGCATCGATCCTGCCCCGCCGTTTGACGACCACCTCTGTCCCGACACACCAGATCGGAAAGCTGTCGGCCGAAGTCATGGTTGGCCGTCTGAGGGATGAACCGGTACAGGACATCACGGTTGTGCCGGCGCGGCTTGTCCCCGGCGCTACGTTGTAACGCCAATACTCTTACCCGGCCCACGGGCCATGATAGATTCCCGCGCGGTCAAGCCTTTCAAACCCGTGCAACCCAAAGAAATCACGCTGACCCTGGATCAGATTTGCCGTCGAACGCGCCTGACGTAGCTGGTCGAACCAGATCAGGCCAGCCGCAAGACTGGGAACAGGATGTCCATGCCCAATCGCCTTCGTAACGACCTGTCGAAGCGCGTCCACGTTTCTGGAGAGCAGGCTCTTGAAATGAGCATCGAAAGCGATGTTTGCCTTCTCGTCGCGCGCCAGGGCGGACGCCATGTCATCCAGCATGGCCGAGCGGATGATACACCCTGCCCGCCACACACGGGCAACGTCCGGCATAGGCAGGTGCCAGCCGAAATGCGTGGAAGCTGACGCGAGCATATCGAAGCCCTGCGCGTAACACAGGATCTTTCCGGCGATAAGCGCTGCCTCAAGGACAGTCTCGTCCGGGGCCTCGTTGATGGCTTGAGCGGCACGCCCGAATTGCTCTTCACCCACCTTGCGAATAGCTATTTGCGCCGACATGTTCCGGGCGCTGACAGCGGCCTCGATCACAGGCACAGTCGCCCCCAGATGCTGCGCTTCGATGACAGTCCAGCGGCCGGTTCCCTTCTGCCCTGCCTTGTCGAGAATAACATCGAGCAAGGGCTTGTCCGTTGATGGATCGGCTGTGCCGGCGACCCTAGCTGAAATCTCCACGAGATAGGATTTGAGAACGCCTTCGTTCCAGCGGGTAAACAGGCCACCACACTGGCTTGAGGTCCAGCCATATCCGTCACGCAACAGGCCGTAAATTTCTGCGATCATTTGCATGTCGGCATATTCGATACCGTTATGCACCATCTTGACAAAATGGCCGGCGCCGCCCTCACCCATCCATGCCGCGCAGGACGTACCGTCTATATGTTTGGCGGCAATCGTCTTGAAGATGGCCTCAAGCTGCGCCCAATCGGATTGCTTCCCGCCACCCATAATAGAAGGGCCATTGCGAGCGCCTTCTTCACCGCCGGAGACGCCAACGCCCAGAAAACCCCAGGGTTTATCGGCGGCAGCGGCCGCGCGACGGTTGGTATCATGAAAATTGGCGTTGCCCGCGTCGATGATGATATCGCCTTCCTCAAGCAGCGTTTCGAGCGCAGCAATCTGTTCATCCACAATCGGCCCTGCGGGAACCATCAGGATAATCTTTCGGGGTCTCGCGATGGCTTTCACAAAATCAGCAAGCGTTTCAGCCGGAGTTATCCTTGCCGAAAGCGGTCCGGCCTCCTTGGTGAACCGTGCCGTTGTTTCAGCGGTACGGTTGAAGACGGCGATAGGAAAGCCTTTTTCCGCGATGTTCAGCGCCAGTGCGGCACCCATGGTTCCAAGCCCTATAAGGCCAACCTCGGTGGCTGTAGAATTCACGGTTTAACGGCTCCCAATCGGTTCAATGTGATCAAATATACACTTGTCGTTGCGGTCATGAGGAGTTGATGCAATGCACACCGTCCGCTGCCGCATTCCAAACGTTGCCGTCCGATCAAGACGGAAACCGTCCTCGCTGCGATCAGGCAGCACCCAATCTGAATCACCGCTCAATCAAATGCCAGCTGTACTTTCATCGCCTTCGACCTGTCGCTTGCCAGGTCGAAGGCTGCGACAGCATCGTCCAGGCTGATCGTATGCGAGATCAGCGGGCGGACATCGATCGTGCGGGTCTGCATAAGGCGGACAGCCATCGCAAATTCTTCGTGAAAACGGAAAGATCCGCGCAGGTCGATTTCCTTCACCGTCATCGCCTGAACCGGCAGCATCATGTCACCGCCAAGTCCGAGCTGCATGATGACCGAGCGAGGCCGCATTGCGGGAATTGCACCGGCAAGCGCAGACGCCGCACCCGAACATTCGTAAAGCACGTCGAATGTCCCTTTACCGAGCGCATCGGCTGCAAGCGCGTCAGGATCGGTGCCGGTGTTTATGACCCGGTCGGCGCCAGCCTTTTTCGCAAACGCCAAAGCTGCGTCGGAAAGGTCGGTAACCGCAATCTCCGCAGCACCCGCTGCCCGTGCCGCCAAAGCACAAAGTGTTCCAATAGGACCAGAGCCGGTTATCAGGACACGTTTGCCCAGAATTTCTCCTGCACGCCGGGTGGCATGCAGACAGACCGATAGGGGTTCTGCCATCGCCGCCTGCCCCGCCGTCAAGCCGTCAGCCTTGATACACTGTTCGGCTCGCGCAACCAATGTTCCGCGAAATGCTCCTTGTATATGCGGGAACGGCATTGCCGAACCATAAAAGCGCATATTTTCGCAGTGGTTCAGCAATCCGCGCTGGCAATATTGGCAATTTCCGCAAGGCCGCGATGGTGAAACAGCGACAAGGTCGCCGGGCGCCAGCCCGCTCACACCTTCGCCGAGCGCGGCGACATAGCCTGAAACCTCGTGACCGAGGATCATCGGCTCCTTGAGCCTGACCGTTCCGAAACCGCCATGATTGTAGTAATGGAGATCCGAGCCACAAATTCCGCCCGCAGCAATCGTTACGGCAACTTCGCCTGGGCCCGGCTCGTCCACCGGACGCTCCTCGATGCGCAGGTCCTTTGCCTTGTGTATGACAATCGCACGCATCACTTATCCCTTTCCTCAAAGCACCGGGGCGAGCAACGGTTCACCGCTGAAATCTGCTGTCAGCTTGACTTGCATCAGCTTGCCCCAAGCTCGCCTCATGTCGCAATGCCTCTTATGTTCGCGGCGAGTGAAGCAATGAATGCTGCCTCGAAGGGGCGATGCATAGTAAAACAGCATCAAGCACCCCCTGATCCCATTCCGGATTAGGCGCGGTTTGAAGAATCCCGGCTGGCTGGTTTGTGACGACGGCAATGTGATAGAAGATTCAGTGTTGACCATGTTACCGATAACATATAGACATCTCCTGCAGAAGTCGACAAGATTTTATTGGGAGTTCTGACATGGCCGACACGAGCTTGTTCGATCTGACGGGACACACCGCGCTCGTTACCGGCTCATCTCAGGGGATCGGACTGATGCTCGCGACCGGCCTCGCCCGTGCAGGCGCGGCGGTGATCCTGAACGGACGTAATGAGGATAAGCTCGCTGAGGCTGCCGCAGAACTCGAAAAGGCCGGTGCAAAGGTATACCGCCTCCCTTTCGACGTTACCGACCACGCTGCTGTGGCTCAGGCGATCGACGGATTCGAAAAGGAAACCGGCGCCATTGAAATATGCGTCAACAATGCCGGCATGCAGTATCGTGCGCCACTGGAAGATTTTCCAGCCGATGCTTTCGAGCAGCTGCTGAGCACCAATGTCAGCTCAGTCTTTAATGTTGGTCAGGCGGTCGCACGCCACATGATCACACGCAGGCATGGGAAGATCATCAACATTGCTTCGGTGCAAACCTCCCTCGCCCGGCCATCAATCGCTCCCTACACGGCGACCAAGGGCGCTGTCGGCAATCTGACCAAGGGAATGGCGACCGACTGGGCGAAGTACGGCCTGCAGTGCAACGCCATTGCGCCCGGTTATTTCGATACGCCCCTCAATGCCGCGCTCGTGGCCGATCCGGAATTCAGCGCCTGGCTTGAAAAACGCACGCCCGCTGGCCGTTGGGGACAGGTCGAGGAATTAGTTGGCGCGTGCATCTTCCTCGCGTCCAATGCATCCTCATTCGTCAACGGACATACGCTCTATGTCGACGGCGGCATCACGGCATCGCTCTGACATGGCCAGGAATATCGTCATCATGGGTGTCGCCGGTTGCGGCAAGACAACGGTTGGCGAAAAGCTATCCGAGGTCATGGGAATACCATTTCTGGATGGCGATACGCTTCACCCACAGGCCAATATCGAGAAGATGGCAGCGGGGATTCCGCTGTCGGATAATGACCGCTTGCCTTGGCTCGAGGCCGTTGGACGAGCATTCGCGTCAAGCGAGACGCCATTGATCATCGGCTGCTCCGCGCTGAAGCGTGCCTATCGCGATGTCATCGGAAAGATTGCCCAGGAAGGCGTGACCTTCATCCACCTGACCGGAAGCCGTGAAATTATTGCCGAACGCATGGCGAAACGCACGAGGCATTTCATGCCTCTGACCCTGCTGGACAGCCAGTTCGCCACGCTGGAGTCGCCCGGGGATGACGAAGACGCGATCGTGATCGATATCGATCAGCCGATTGATGTGATCGTCCAGTCAGCCGCATCACAACTCGGGGATAGAAAAAAATGAGCGGGACTGTAGCCGCGATATGTTGCCAGGGATTATCGGCGCACCGGGCGCATCGACAACATGGTCAAGGATTTGAACGGCGCGCTCGACCTGGCGCGCACAACCCACACGTCGATGCCGCTCACAGCGCTTTGTGCCGAAGTTCACCGCATGCTGACCGCTGCCGGTATCGGCGGTGAAGACCAGGCCGCACTGATGGAATTCTTCAAAGGCCCCAACAAGGAGCAGTTTTCATGATCACCCGCTATGCCCTTTTCGAGGGGGCGGTCAAAGCCGGCAAGACGGACGCATTCCGGGCCGCCGTCCTGGAACGGCTTGTTCCGCTCTGGAAGCAATTCACCGGCGCTCAGGAAGTGCGTGTCATGTTTGGGGAAGAGCGCGACGAAGGCGCCCCGGAATTTCCGCTGATCCTTGCCATCAGCTATCCGGATCGTGGCGCAATGGAACAAGCGCTTTCCAGCCCTGCGCGGACGCAATCACGGGAAGTGACCGGGGAGATCGTTGCCGAATTCTTTGATGGCCGTATCCATCACCACGTAACGCTAAGCAACCATTACGACGTTAAAGGAGACAATGGTCTCTGAGTCCATTCGCGGGTGGCGGACTCTTTATAGCGTCAGATATTCAAGTCGAGCGATTTGCGTTGACTCAGGTGGGCTGTTGGCAAGTCCCCGACCGTCGCGGAAATAGCGCCTCCATGGCCAATTTGATCAGATCATGAAAACCGGACCGACCAAAGCGCCTACGATGATCGATGTCGCCCGTGAAGCGGGCGTGTCGACGATGACGGTATCGCGCGCTTTCAAGTCCGACACCTACGTCAGCGCTGAAACACGCAAAGCAATTATCGAAGCCGCCGAAAGGCTTGGCTATGTCATGAACAGCACTGCCGCGGGCCTGTCCTCGCAAAAAACCGGTTTCATTGCAGTGACGATCCCATCGATCAACAACGCCAACTTCGCCGATACCGTCCGTGGACTGACCGATGGTCTGCGCCAGAGCCGTCTGCAAGTCCTGCTCGGCTATACCAATTACGACGTTGACGAGGAAGAGCGCCTGGTGAGGCAATTGCTCACACGCCGACCGGAAGCCATCGTACTGACCGGAGGCATACACACCAGCAAATGCCGCAAGATGCTGGAGAATGCAGGCATCCCCGTCATTGAAACATGGGATCTGCCGAAAGAGCCCATTGATGATGTTGCCGGCTTTTCCAACGCTCAAGCAGCCGCGCTGATGGTCAGGCATCTGATCTCGACGGGACGCAGGAAAATCGCTTTTCTCGGAGGCGACGCCAGCCGCGACACCCGAGGGTTCGACCGCCGTCGCGGATTTGTCAGCGAAATGAACAAGCAGAAGCTGGATGGAAACCGGCTCATCGAAGCTGGCCCACCCCCGATTTCAATGCGCGAGGGAGCTGAAGCGATGGCGAAACTATTGACACTATGGTCGGATACGCAAGCGGTCGTTTGCGTTTCGGATCTTGCAGCTTTTGGTGCGCTCAGCGAATGTCAGCGCCGCGGGGTCGATGTCCCGGGGCGAATCGCAATCTGCGGCTTTGGCGCCTATGAAATATCAGAAATTTGTGTCCCGCCAATCACAACCATCGATCCCCAATGCTATCGCATCGGTCAAGTTGCAGCACATAAGATCATTCAGAAAATCGGTATCGATTCGCAGATCCACCTGAGTGGCGAGATGAACATCCAGCCCAGCCTCGTCGTGCGGGCTTCAACAGGGAATGTTTAGCTGCCTGTCTTCTCATTGCCTGCCATTCCTGTTCACTTCATCGCGAAGGGCCTTCAATGTTTTCGGTATGTCGGTCTCGATCGCGCTACGAACCAATGATGTCGGGACCAGTAGGGGGATCGAAACCTTCGCTTCATAGATGATACGTGTCGCGCCTGTCTTTCCTACCCTATCGAGACGCCATTCACCGGACAATTCGGAGAAATCGCCGCCGACTTTCTCAAATCGGATGCTTTCCGGTTGCTGATATTCGGAGCGAAAAACGCTGCGGACATTGGGCAGGAGCATCCCCCAGGAGACAATGTGCTCCCGGATATCGCCCTTGCCGTCGATACGGCGTTTCAGCACCCGGCAGCTTTTCAGGTCAGGGATGAATTGCGGCGAGCGCTCGCAATCGGTCATAATGCTCCAGACGATCTCACGGTTCGCCGGAATGTCGATCGCCGCCGAAACGATTGCTGCGGAACTGCCCGCCGGTTTTACGTCTACGAGCACCTCGCCTGCCTTCAGACGCCGGTCATCATTCTTGCTGAGGTGCTTCGTATTGAAGGCGCTCGCAGGCAGGGGCAGCAGAAGAGTAGTCAAAAAAATGAAAGCCCTGAAGATTGGAGATGAATTGGACATTACGATCTCCATATTCGGGGCCGACAATCCCGAATGTGATATCAGCAAGTCTGGCCTAACGATTTGGCAACAATAGGGTGACGGTTCTCTGCACGGTGCGCCTGCGGCACGCTAATCAGTAGGGAAGTCAATGCCAACCCTTTACCATTTTGGACTTGCATCCGGGCCGCTATTCGTCAGTCACGCTCCGGCGGCAGCCGGGTCCAGACCTGCGGCGCTCGCCACTTCTTTTAAAGTTTTCAGGCCAAGGCTCTGATATT
>CAYOUP010000085.1:0-10479 GCA_964407125.1 uncultured Hyphomicrobiaceae bacterium
ACATTTGCAAATGTGGTTGCCGCACGGGGATGCAAATGTTTCGGTCGAACCACTAAGTCTCTGCGATGACTGGGACGACGCGCCGGGCAAAGCCGGTATGAGAAGAGAAGACAGCCCGGCTCTTCGTGGCGTGCTTGCTATTACGCAGTTCTGTTTTACGTGCTTATCCAAAGACATAGGAACCAGGCGCATCGGGCAAATTCGCGCCGGGAGATGCCGGGAGGACCGGATCGCCGGAACGTTCCTTCAGCCAGCGCACCCATTCGGGCCACCATGATCCCTCATGAACGGGTGTCTGATCGAACCAGCTTTGCGGATCGACGTAAATATCTTCCGGACCGGAAGTCGCGACGCGATAGGCACGATTGTGGTGTCCCGGTTCGGAGATGATTCCGGCATTGTGCCCGCCATTGGTCAGCAGAAATGTCAACGCCGTATCGGCGAAGATCCGGAATTTGTAAACGGAGTTCCAGGGCGCGATATGATCCTGCTCGGTCGCTACGGAGAATACCGGAGCGCGGATATCGCTCAGTGCGACGGGGCGTTCATCAACGATAAAACTCCCCTCGGCAAGCCGGTTCTCAAAAAATATTTGACGCAGATACTCCGAATGCATCCGGGCCGGCATGTTGGTCGCGTCGGCGTTCCATGCCATGAGATCGAAGGCCTCGCGGCGCTCGCCCATCAGGTAATCATGAAGCCATCGCGACCAGATCAGGTCATTCGATCGTAAGAACTGAAAGGACGCGGCCATGTGACGTGCGCTGAGCACGCCAAATTCGGCCATCATCTCTTCGAGAAAGACAAGTTCGCTTTCGCTGATGAAGAGCTCCAGCTCGCCCGGTTCCGAGAAGTCGGTCTGGGCTGCAAGAAAAGTCAGCGTCTTGATGCGCTCATCATTGTCACGCGCCATCGCCGCCGCAGCGATCGCGAGCAACGTGCCGCCGAGACAGTAGCCGGTCACATGCACCTTGCTCGCAGCCGTTATCCGCAGGATTTCATCCAGCGCGGCCATGATGCCGAGCCGCCGGTAATGATCGAGACCGTAATCGCGATAAGATGGATCGGGGTTCTTCCAGGAGATCATGAAGACCGTGAACCCTTCACCGACGAGATATTTCACGAGTGAATTTTCCGGCGAGAGGTCGAGTATATAATATTTCATGATCCAGGCAGGGATGATGAGCATCGGTTCCGGATAGACATTCGGCGTCGCTGGCTCATATTGGATAAGCTCGATCAGGTCGTTGCTGTAAACGACCTTCCCAGGGGTAATTGCGATCGTCTCGCCGGGACGGAATTTCTCAAGACCGGCCGGAGGCCTGTCTGAATAATAGCGCGTCAGATCATCCAGAAAGTTGAACATGCCTCTGACGATGTTCCAGCCGCCCTCGCGGACCGTTTTTTCGATAACCTCAGGATTTGTCAGCGCGAAATTGGACGGCGACATCATGTCGAGCGCCTGGCGCGTGCAGAAATTCACAATGTTCCGGTGCCGCTCACTTACGCCCTTCACGGAAAGCGTCGCCACATCAAGGAACTGTTGCTGGAGAAGAAAGGTCTGCTGAATGATATTGAACGGCCATGCCTGCCAGTCCGCGTCGCTAAAGCGCCGGTCGGAAGGAGCCGGTTCAATGCAACGAGAGCTTTCATGCTTGAACGCGCAGTCCAATGCATAGGCTAAGAGACGGAACGAGGATTGCGCCCAATGCTCCGCAAGTTCACATTGCTTACCGGGCGATGTCGCCAGATGCAGACCCCAATCAATCCCGGCGAGCCATAAAGCAATCGGAGAAACGCCGCCGGTCTGCTCCGCCCAGTGAGCATGGAACATACGGTCCAGAACGGCGTAGGGGGATGGCATCAACCCGTTCCCACGTTCTCCTTTATCAGGAAAAGAAGTTGCGACTGGCAGCTTCGCCTCTCTGCTCTGGAGATCGGTTAAGGCTGACGGCCGCTCAGTTCGGGGATGAGAAGACATCCGGTCATACCTGTGATCTGTGCACAGTTTTAATAAATCGATCTGCCTGCGGAATATTTTGTCAGGAGATCGTTGACCGGTTTCATGAGTTTCATGCTCTCCTGAGCATATTCCGACATCATCCGGTTCATGAAATCGATTTGCAACTGGGCCAGTTCGGCCGGATTACGGCAATGGCTGGCCTGCTGCGGCAGGTCACGGTAATTCTCCCAGCGATGGCTGAGAAAACGGCATAGCTCGACCTGATCGTCGATGAAGCGCTTGTACAGTTCGCCGCACATCGACTGCCAGTTTGCCATCGTCTGATTATAGCCCTCGGCATACGGGTTCTGATTTGCAGCTGTCTGTATGTCCGCACTTTCGAGAAGCTTTTTGTAATTTTCCTTCCAGCTTTCGATGCTTTCCAGATACAGCTTGAGAGCTGGTGCAACATCCATGTTGGGGATTGTTTGCGATTGATTGTCCATAACGCCTCACAAAACAAGACATTGGGAAAAGTAGTTTAGGATCAGACTAGATACCAGTCGGCACTATTCGTCTTTGATGAATATCAAATATGTTAATAGAAAATTACGCGGTAAATTCATCCCGATATATTTACGTGCAGATACGTAAAACGTCATAGCTCGCTGCAATGTGCCCAAAAGCCTGGCTGTAATCGACACCTCTCGTATGTGTCGGTATATGGTTGTGATCGCTTCAAGCTGGTTGGTTATAATCTGTTTACCACTCTGCTTGGCGGATGGTCCGCACGTGTTGTTCGCCCGTTCCGGGCCGGTCGGATTTCTCTCTCATCTGCGCTCCTTGCGTTGCAATGATGAGCGAGTGGTCTGTCACTGACATTTCGATTTCTCATTGTCAGTGCAGTAGAGCTTGCGAAACCCGCTGTGTAGGAACCGGGATGATGGGTTTCGCGGTGCTCAAGTCATTCTGCATCTTTCCCTTTATTCACATACGCTGACTGGACAAAACGCGCCGGGCGTGCTCACTTCACCGCAATTCATCCGCCGCCCCGAACGCAACAGCCATGCCGAACCGCCCGCTCGAACACAGTCACGATCCGCGCCAGATTGCGCGGCGGCTGGCGCATGGGCCAAGGGTCAGCTATCTGCGCGACTGGGTGTATGGCGGGATCGACGGGGCGATCACCAATTTCGCCATCGTCGCCGGATCGATCGGAGCTGAACTGTCGGCGCGTGTTGTGCTGATCCTCGGTATCGTCAACATCCTTGCTGACGGTTTTTCGATGGCAGCGGCGAATTTCTCGTCCACGCGCACTGAGATCGAGGAATATGAACGCACCCGCAAGATGGAGGAGCGCCATATCGAACGCGATCCGGAAGGCGAGCGCGAGGAAATCCGGCAGATCTATCACGCCAAGGGCTTCGAAGGCGAGGATCTGGAACGCGCCGTAAACATCATCACCGCGGACCGGCAACGCTGGATCGAGACGATGATGTCCGATGAGCATGGCGTGCCGGCCGTGCAGCGTTCGCCATGGCGATCCGCGATTACAACGTTTTTGGCATTTCTGTTATGCGGAATGGTCCCGATTTCTCCCTTTGCGCTGAACATCGACAGTGCTGTTCCGGTCTCCACTATAACCACGGGAGCGGTGTTTTTTGCCATTGGTTCAATCCGTTCGCTCTGGTCGCCTAGGCACTGGTGGCACACAGGTGCGGAGACATTCGTGATCGGTTCTGTTGCCGCATCCGTTGCTTACGCAGCAGGTGATTTCCTCCACATCTTGGTCTAATATGGTAGTATTAGATCACGCATTAGGTGATCAGGCTATCAATAGGTTCATGAATGACACTGCGCGAACCAAGTTTCACTCTTGGTATAGAAGAAGAATATCTCCTTACGGATAATGCGACCAGAAATCTCGTTTCCGATCCTCCAGAAGGTTTTTTAAATGATTGCCAACAGGCACTGATGGGACTCGACGGACAGGTCGGCCCCGAATTCATGCGCTCACAGGTGGAAGTCGGCACGGGTGTCTGTGCGAACATCAAATCCGCACGGAAAAATCTTGCCGAGTTGCGATCGAGCGTCGCCAGATGCAGTTTCCCATACGGCATATCGCCAATTGCCTCATCTACTCACCCCTTCGCCGAGTGGGATGCGCAGCTTCACACCGACAAGGAGCGTTACAACGTCATCGCCGCCGATTTGCAGATGATCGCCCGGCGGATGCTGATATCCGGAATGCATGTTCATATCGGCATCGAGGATGACGATATGCGCATCGATATCATGAATCAGGCCACATATTTCCTGCCGCATCTCCTGGCGTTCTCGACATCCTCGCCCTTCTGGCGGGGCCAGCTTACCGGCCTCAGCTCCTATCGCCTGTCGATTTTTGATGAGCTGCCGCGTACCGGCCTGCCGGAATATTTCAGCAGCTATGGCGAATATAAGCGCACGGTCGATGTGCTGGTGACTGCCGGACTGATCGAGGATGGTTCGAAAATCTGGTGGGACCTCCGGCCTTCGGCGCGTTTTCCCACGCTGGAGATGCGGATAACCGATATTTGTCCGCTACTGGATGACAGTATCGCTATCGCGGCGCTGTACCAGTGCTTGTGCCGCATGTTCTACCGGCTGCGGCGAACCAACCGGCGCTGGCGCTATTACACGCCGTTTCTAGTCATGGAAAACCGCTGGCGCGCGCAACGTTACGGCGTCACCGACCGCTTGGTGGATTTCGGCCGTGGCGATCTTATCGACATGCCGATTCTTCTGGATGAAATCCTTGAACTGGTCGCAGAAGACGCCGAAGCGCTGGACTGCGTTGAGGAAGTCATGCATTGCCGCAAAATCCTCCGGTATGGCACGAGTGCCGACCGGCAGATTGCCGTCTACAGGAAGGCGCGGGATGCAGGAGCCGACAATAACGAAGCCTTGCGCGCCGTGGTCGATTCACTTGTGGTCGAGACCGTGCGTGGCACCGGAGCCGAAGAAAGTACAGGCATGACGGAGATTAATGCGCGCGTCGACGCATTGGAGATGGCGTGAAGTTTTACGCCAAATTCAGGCTCATGCCGCCATCAACCATAATGCCTTCGCCGGTCGTGTAGGCGCTGTCATCGCTGGCAAGGAAAAGTGCGACCCTGGCGACTTCTTCCGGTGTACCGAAGCGGCGCATCGGCGTCTGCGTCAGAAGCGCTTGCGAGACTTGCGGATGATCCGTGTAGCGATTGGTGAGGCCGGTCGGAATGAAGCCGGGACACATATAGTTTACCCGGATATTATAGGGTGCGAACTCGACGGCGAGCGCGCGCGACATGCCGGCAATCGCCGCCTTCGCGGTCGAGTAGGCCGAGAGCTGGCGCAGATGCTGCGTCGCCATGATCGAGGAGAGGTTGACGATGGATGCGCCTTTCGCGGCGGTCAGAAGCGGAAAGCAGGCGCGGGTCACGCGGATCGTGCCCCAAAGATGCGGGTTCAGCACGCGTTCCCAGTCGGCATCCTCCATATGGCGGAAGTCGGAGCGCATCAGATTACCGGCATTATTGACCAGCACATGCAGCTTGCCTGCGATCTTGCTCACAGCCTCGGCCATGGCACGGACCTGATCTTCATCCGTCACGTCGGCCTGGACAAAGGATGCCGTGCCGCCCGCCTCGCGGATTTCCGCCGCGCCCGCTTCGGCAGCCTCGCCATTCAGATCATTCAGCACGACATGCGCACCCTCGGCGGCGAAGAGTTTCGCCGTCGCCAGACCAAGCCCGCTGCCCGCGCCGGTAATCAGTGCAATTCTGTCCTGCAAACGCGCCAATGCCGCCTCCGTCCGTTTGATCAAGGAAATCGCTGCGATCTGGCATCCAAAGCCGCGTCCTGTCAATCCAATCCGCCGCTGAAGAAGCCGGGCATCCCCACTTGCCAAGCGCGCAGAAGTTCATAAATGAAAGACGATCGGGCGTTGGCGCCCTCTTTTGATCCTTATCAAAGCGCGACGCCGCGATTCACGGTTCTCTGAGCACATAAGAGAACAAGCAAAGGGAGTTTTATTATGGTGTATCGTGATTGGTTGCCCTCTCTTTGGCATGACAAACGAGAAGGCGAAGAAAGCCCGTTCCTGGCATTGCGCAAGCAGATGGACTCGATCTTCGACGATTTCGGGCGTGGCATTACGGGAGGCTCGGGCGCGCTGTCGGTTCGCTCCAACGTTAGCGAAACCGATAAGGAAATCACCATCACAGCCGAATTGCCTGGAATGGATCAGAAAGATATCGACATATCCGTCATCGGAAATCGACTGACGATCAAGGGCGAGAAAAAATCGGAGACCGAGGAGCGCAGCGGCGAAGAAGGCCGTCAGTTCCACCGCGTCGAGCGATCGTCCGGCATGTTCCAGCGCAGCATGGCCCTTCCCTTCGATATCGACACCGACGCCGTCAATGCCGAATACCAGAATGGCGTGCTGACGGTAACCGTCGCAAAGCCGCAGGAAGTGGTCGCAAACACGAAAAAGATCGAGGTAAAGCAGGCCGGTTAGAGCTGCACCTTTAGTTTCCGGCTTCAGAGCCCGGCTACGGCATCGTGGCCGGGTATTTTATGCCTATCTTGACTTTCCATCGGGCTGGACAGGGTATTTTCACGCGCTTAATGGCTTGCTCTTGACATTGCGATGCCAATTCGCGGACATCGCTTCATGCCTCGTTACAAACTCACCATCGAATATGACGGCTCGCCTTTTGCCGGTTGGCAAATGCAGGAGAATGCGCCATCCGTGCAGGAAGCCCTGCGCGACGCCATCGCGGCGTTTTGCGGTGAGGCGTTTATCCCACGTGGGGCGGGGCGGACGGATTCCGGCGTTCATGCTCTTGGGCAAGTGGCTCATATTGATCTGACAACGGACTGGCCTGCCGATACCGTCATGAAGGCGGTGAACTTTCACCTGCGGCCCGCGTCGATTTCCATCCTGTCTTGCGAACAGGTGAGCGCCGATTTCGATGCGCGTTTCTCCGCAACAGCGCGCCATTATCTCTACCGGATCGTCAACCGCTATGCGCCGCTCGCTATCGACCGGAACCATGCTTGGAGGGTCTGGCCTGAGCTTGACGAAGCGGCAATGGCCGAAGCCGCCCGGCATCTGATCGGGCGGCATGATTTCACGACATTCCGCGCCAGCCAGTGTCAGGCAAAATCGCCTGTGAAGACGCTGGATATGCTGACAGTCGAGCGTGAGGGCGAGGAAATCCGTATTCGTGCTTCTGCCCGATCGTTTCTGCATCATCAGGTGCGCTCGTTCGTCGGTAGCCTGAAGCTCGTCGGCGATGGAAAATGGTCACCACGGGATCTGAAGGATGCGCTCGAAGCGCGGGACCGGACGCGATGCGGCGCGATGGCCCCGGCGGACGGGCTCTATCTGGTGCGCGTGGATTATTGAGCGCAAGCCGCGTGCTTCAGCGCCGCGAGAAGAGCTTTTCAATATCGGCAAGACGCAGCTCGACGAAGGTCGGCCGGCCATGATTGCACTGGCCTGCTGCGGGCGTCGCCTCCATCTCGCGGAGCAGTGCGTCCATCTCCTGCGGTTTCAGGATACGGCCCGCGCGCACGCTGCCGTGGCAAGCAATGCGTGAGAGGATTTCATGCAGCCGGTCTTCAAGACGTGTGGTGCTGCCAAGCGCATCCAGTTCCTCCGCAACATCGCGTATGAGCGCCTTCATATCGGCCTTGGAGAGTAGGGCGGGAATTTCGCGGACGAGGATTGCGGTCTCGCCGAAGCCTTCCACGACAAGACCAAGCTTTTCCAGAGTCTCGGCATAGCTCGCGACAAGCGCGGCCTGATCCGCGTCGATTTCGACGACTTCGGGTATGAGCAGGATTTGCCGCTCGATGCCGTCTCCCGTCAGCGCCGCCTTCAGCTTTTCATAGACCAGGCGTTCATGCGCTGCATGCTGGTCGACAATGACAACGGAATCGTTGGTTTCCGCAACGATGTAGGTTTCATGGAGCTGTGCGCGAGCCGCACCGAGCGGGTGCGATTTGATGTGGTCGGGAGCCGGTTCCTGCGCTGCGGAAGTGTTGGCGCTCGTGCTCGATGCGACGACGCCTTCAAGCGGCATCTGCCAATCTTCGGCGAATCCACCCGGACGTGAGGCAGGGTGTGGATTGACGGCCTGTGAACGATAGGCTGGCGTTGCATATCCGGACTGCGCCGCGCTCGAAGCCCCGGCGTGGCCTGCATGCACCATAGCGTCTCCCAGCGCGGACGTGGTCCGCAGTCCTCCCGCTTCCAACGCGCGTCGGATCGCGCTGACCACCACGCCCCGTACCAGTCCTGCATCGCGAAAGCGCACCTCGGCCTTGGCGGGATGCACGTTAACGTCGACTTCCTCCGCAGGCAGAGCAATGAAGACGACCGTCATCGGATGCCGTCCGCGCGGCACGAAATCGCCATAGCCGCCGCGAACGGCGGAAAGCAGCAGCTTGTCCCGCACCGGCCGACCGTTCACGAACAGATATTGCATCTGCTGGGTCGGGCGGTTGAGTGTCGGCAGGCCTGCAAAGCCGGTCACTGTGACGCCCTCACGCTCCAGCTTCATTGGCACCGCCTCGGCGGCAAATTCCTTGCCCATGACCTTGGCGAGCCGTAGCCGGAGGCCTTCCTCATCGCCAGCCATGACCGAAGGAAAGGTCAGACTGGCGCGCTCACCGGTCGTCAGTGAAAGCGCAATCTGCGGGAAAGCGAGAGCGATGCGTTTGACGAGTTGGCTCGTTGCGGCATTCTCGGCCTGCTCCGATTTCATGAATTTGAGGCGGGCGGGGGTCGCATAGAACAGGTCATGAACCTCGACGATGCTGCCGCTATTCAATGCCGCCGGGCTGGGGCCATGCTTCTGCCCGCCATTGACTTCGATTTGAAGCCCCTGCCCTCCGCTGCGCTGACGGGAAGCAATCCGCAGCTTGGCGACGGAGCCGATGGATGGCAAAGCCTCGCCGCGAAAACCGAGCGAGGCGATCCGGAGGAGATCCTCACTCTGAAGCTTGGATGTCGCATGGCGTTCGACGCAAAGCGCAATGTCGTCCGCATCCATGCCCACGCCATCATCGGTGACGCGAATCAGGCCGAGCCCGCCATTTGACGTGACGATGTCGATGGAGTGCGCGTCAGCGTCAATTGCATTCTCGACAAGCTCCTTCACAACGCTTGCCGGGCGCTCGATAACCTCGCCCGCCGCGATGCGGTTGATCAGGCCTGGCGATAGCTGACGAATCGGCATGAGCTGTGCCTTAGGGCCCTATGCCATCCTGCCGAGATAGTCTCTGGTCAGAACCTTGCCGAGTTCGACGGCGGGCTGATCGAACGGATCGACGCCGAACAGATCGGCGGTCAGGATCGTTTCGAGGATGAAGTGCATCATCAGCCAGCCGAGCGTCCATTCATCGACCTTTCCGACATCAATGAGACGCAAGGGACGCTTGTGTTCCGCAAAGGCGTCGCCAATGGCTTGCGTTTGCGCATAGACGAGTTGCCCGACCGTCCGGCCAGCAAGATAGGGTGCGCCTGCAAGCTTCGCCAGATCTTCCGGCATTGGGGAGGTGTCGGTCTCAGGCAAACCCTTGCGGCGGATGATCGTCACCAGATGATGTTGCGCACCGCCAAGGTAGAGCTGGAGCTGGCTGTGCTGGTCGACCGGACCGAGCGCACCGACCGGCGTGGTGCCTTCGGTATCGTTCTTGCCAAGGCTTTCGGCCCAGAGCTGCACATACCAGGCAGAAAAGCGAGCGAGACGGTCGGCATAAGGCATCATCACGCTGACACTGATGCCACGATCCTTATTGAAAGCGGCGGCCAGCGCCGCACCTTTGGCAGGCTCGAAATCTGCGGGGCCGCTAGCTGCGAGCAGCGTATCGACAACAGCCTGTCCACCAGCGCGGAAAGCGGCGAAATCGATGCCCACCGCGAATGCGGGAAACATGCCGACATTCGTGAACGCGGCATAACGCCCGCCAATATCCGTTCTGTGAGGCAATGTCGGAATCTCAAATGTCTTGCACAGATCGCGAAGGCCGTTGGATTTTCCCGGCTTGTCCGGCTCGGTCAGCCCGAGAAACATTTTCGGGATTTCAACTTCCAGACCTGCCTTGCGGACGAGATCGAGCGCGGTAAGCATCTGGCTCAGCGTTTCGCCCGTGCTGCCGGATTTGGAGATCACCAGAAAGCGCGTCGTTGTCAGGTCGAGGGTTTCAAGTCCCTTCTTTAGCGATATGGCGTCGAGATTTTCGAAAAAGACAAGATCAAGCTCCACACCGTCCCGCTTGTCGCCGGGAATGTTCCAGCCCGCTGCCTGCGCGAGCGCCTGGCCGCCGAGGCTGGAGCCGCCCGTACCGAAAATGACAAGCGTTTTTGCACCATTGATTAAGCGGGTATAGGACTGCCGCGCTTCTTCGACATCCGTCGTTTCGGAGAGAATGGCGATATGCGCAAGGCTTTTATCCTGCGCCGCCTGTTTCAGCCGGTCGAAAGCGGGCTTAAGCCGCTCCAG
>CAYOUP010000086.1:0-10319 GCA_964407125.1 uncultured Hyphomicrobiaceae bacterium
CTTGCCGAATTGCTTGCGGTCGAGGCCATATTGACGCGCGCGATGCCAGCAGTCTTCCGCCGCGCCCATGACGCCCCATGAGATGCCGTAGCGCGCCCTGTTGAGACAGCCGAACGGTCCCTTGAGACCGGATACGCCGGGCAACAACGCATCCTCGCCGACCTCGACATTCTCCATGACGATCTCGCCCGTCACCGAAGCGCGCAACGAAAGTTTGCCGCCGATCTTCGGAGCGGACAGCCCCTTCATGCCCTTTTCCAGAACAAAGCCGCGTATCTCATTGTCATGCGCCGCCGACTTCGCCCAAACCACGAAAACATCGGCAATCGGCGAGTTGGAAATCCATGTCTTGGCACCATTCAGGCGATAGCCGCCGCCGGTTTTTTCTGCACGCGTTGTCATACCGCCCGGATCGGACCCGGCGTCCGGTTCGGTCAGGCCGAAACAGCCTATCCGTTCGCCTGACACCAGACCGGGAAGATATTTCGTGCGCTGCGCGTCGCTCCCATAGGCAAAGATCGGATGGATCACGAGCGAGGACTGCACGCTCATCATGGAGCGATAGCCGCTATCGACACGCTCAATCTCCCGCGCGATCAGCCCGTAGGCGACGTAACTCGCATTCGCCGCGCCGTATTCCTCCGGCAAGGTCACGCCAAGCAACCCGGTACGCCCCATAAGGCGGAACAGCTCCGGATCGGTCGTCTCCTCCATATAGGCTTTCTCGATCCGTGGCCGCAGCTCTGCATCCGCAAAGGCGCGCGCGCTGTCGCGGATCAGGCGCTCTTCATCGGTCAACTGGTCATCGAGAAGAAACGGATCGTCCCATTGGAATGCGCTCATTACAGGTCTTTCAAAATTAGTGGTTACGATTGGCGACGAAATGCGCCGCGGCGCGCAGGATCGCCGAAGCCTCGCCAAAGGGCGAAAGCGCATCGGCCGCCCGCGCTTCCAGCTCATCGAGTTTGTGCCGCGCGGCCTCGATGCCGATCAGCGACACGAGCGTACCCTTACCGGCCCCGCTGTCCTTCGCGACCGCCTTGCCGATAACAGCGGCATCGCCTTCGACATCGAGCAGATCGTCCGCAAGCTGAAAAGCCAGACCAAGCGCCTCGCCATAGTCCTGCAAGGCCTGCAGCTCAGAATCGCCAGCCTCCGCCAGTATCGCGCCAGCCTGACAAGCAAAACGGATCAGCGCCCCGGTCTTCATGGACTGAAGCCGCAAAATCTCCGCCTCGTCCAATTGCTGTCCCGGCGCTTCCAGATCGAGCATCTGCCCTCCGGCCATGCCCGCGCGTCCGGCACTCCTCGCAAGCCCCAAAGACAGTTCGCTGCGAACGGAGGCATGTTCATGGGTGGAGGGATCGTTAAGAATTTCAAAAGCGAGCGTGAGAAGCGTGTCACCCACCAAAATTGCCGTCGCCTCGTCGAACGCCTTGTGCACGGTCGGGCGTCCGCGCCGCAGATCGTCATCATCCATCGCGGGCAGATCGTCATGAACGAGCGAATAGCAATGGATGCATTCCAGTGCCGCCCCGACGTTCAGCGCAGCTTCATCTGCGAGACCGAATAATCGCGCGCTCTCCAGAACGAGGAAGGGTCTCAATCGTTTCCCGCCACCGAGAACCGCATAACGCATGGCGTCATTCAACCGCTCCGGAACCCCGTCCGCAACCGTTGCCATAGAGAGCCAGTCCTCAAGGCGTCGCTCCATAAGGGTTGCGCAGCGTTGCAGTCGTTGATTAAAGGTTTCAGTGTACGATGGGTCTTGCACGTGTATTGAGTTCCATGACCGTCATTGAGGAAAAAATGCGCCAGATCAGCGCCCGGCTCAAGTCTGCCGGTTCGCAGGCGACGACATCGGTACGAAACCGCGTCGCCGGTATCCCGCAAATATGGCGCAACGGCAGCTCCGGGGACGGAAGCTGGGGCGAGAGACATCCCCGGCTGGAAAAGGCGCTCAAGATTGCGGCCGTCTCTCTCGGCGTCACTGTTTCCCTGCCATATGTGTTCATTCTTCTCTACCGTTTCGTCGATCCGCCTATCTCAGCGCTTATGCTGCGTCATGCCGTGCTTGGCTACGAAATCCACTATGACTGGGTTGATTTCAACGACATATCCCCAAATCTGGCACGCGCGGCAGTCATATCGGAGGATTCCCGTTTCTGCATCCATTGGGGGGTCGACTGGTTCGCAGTGAGCGAAGTACTGGAAGATCTTGAAGACGGTGAAGCCACGCGCGGCGCAAGCACCATTCCGATGCAGGTCGCCAAGAACCTGTTTCTCTGGCCTGAGCAAAACTACATCCGCAAAATACTCGAAGTCCCATTGGCTTACTTTATGAATTTTGTCTGGCCGAAACAGCGCATCGTTGAAGTCTACCTGAATATTGCGGAATGGGGACCGGGCATCTACGGAGCCGAAGCGGCGGCGCAATATCATTTCGGGCGGTCCGCACGCTCGCTGAGCAATGCGCAGGCCTCGCTGCTGATAGCCGCATTGCCCAACCCTCATGTCCGTATCGCAGGCAAACCCGGCCCGAAAACGCAGGCGATTGCAAGCCGATTGCGCGGGCGCGTCTCCCGGGAAGGCGCGGATGCGTCCTGCATATTCGACAATTGAAAACCAAAGTGCCTCTGGCCAAATCCCGCAGAGATCATTATAAGAACCGTTAAATCATATCCATGCCGTGCGAAAGCCGGTTGTAATACTGGCTCGACAACCGGCGATTATCCCGGTAAGAGCCCTGTCCGATTTCCAGAAGGTAGACTGAAATGGCCGTACCAAAGAGAAAAGTATCCGGTATGAAGCGCGGGCATCGCCGCTCCACAGACGCGCTCAAGGCGCCGACCTATGTTGAAGACAAGGATTCGGGCGAACTGCGCCGTCCGCATCATATCGACCTGAAATCCGGCAAATATCGCGGCCGGCAGATTCTTGAGCCGAAAGAAGACATCTGATCGCTCCTGGCGTTTGATCGCCTGCAGGCATCAGTCGCATTCAACCGTGTTGCGGGGCGTCGCTTCGCCCTTCATGTCACTTTAGCAGAGGTGGAGAGCTAGCAATGATCCTAACCATACCGTGGGTAATCGTCTCGATTATTCTTTATAATGTCATCGCATTTACAGTTTCCGCGCCTGGCGACGTTGTCGTGTTTCCAGTGCTGGAAAACATGCCGCAAGACTTGGCGCAGCTGGATCTTTCGCAGGTTAACGGTGCAACACTCGACATAATCAGCCGCACGCCATTTGATCTGCAGCTTTTCAGCATCGGCATGATTTCCAATGCGAGCTGGACGCTTACGCTTGGTGATCTCGTCATCGTGATCACGTTGATCCTGCTGTTCGTCGAACTTATCAAGGCGACACGCACGGGCGGTTCCTCGATCGTCGATCATGCACTTTCAACGATCCTGTTCGTCCTGTGCCTGGTCGAGTTTCTGCTCGTTCCGGAAGCGGCAACGTCGGTGTTCTTCTTCATCATGATCGTGACGCTGATCGACGTGGTCGCGGGCTTCTCGATCACGATCCGGGCGGCACGCCGCGACTTCGGCTTTGGCGGGGCCTCGGGCTAAGGCTGGTACAGCCGGAAGCAAGTTCGCACTCCCTTTGCCGCACGCGATCAAGCGAACGTTTATCATGAGCGACGCTTATCCGCAGGAAATCCTGTAAAGGCTCGCGGCAAGGGGGAAGAATTTCCTGCGAGGCGTACTAGTCCTCACTCAAATTAGGATTACCGGGGCGCTCTGGCAGCGCCCTTTTTCTTAATAACGCAGGTCTGATATGCCAGCCGTTCTGCAACAACCGCCCATAGAAACATCCCGGCAAGGGGACGGCATTTTCGTCGAGATCAGCCTGACCGCCGCCATTGTCTCGGTCGATGACGACAAGCCGCGCATTCTGATCGTCAAGCCCGGCCCCGGCTCGCAGGAAACGCGCTCCGGCCTGCCCTTCGGCCCTTTCGTGCCACTCAGCCATCGCACGCTTGAGACAGGCTTGCGATCATGGGTGAAGGAACAGACCGGCCTCGAACTCGGCTATGTCGAACAGCTCTATACGTTCGGGGATCGCGGACGCCACGCGCGTCATGGCGATGTCGGCGCGCAAGTGGTTTCCATCGGCTATCTGGCGCTCACACGTTCGGTCGAGCATACTGAGCTCAAACATGGCGAATGGCAGAACTGGTATCATTTCTTCCCCTGGGAAGACTGGCGCACCGCCCGCCCGAAACTTCTGACGGACGAAATTCTTCCGCGCCTGCAAAACTGGTCGGCGCGTTCGGAACTGCCGGATACGCCCGTTCGCGCATTAAACAGGTGCGACCGCTTCAGTATCAGCTTCGGTGACGAGTTCGGCTGGGATGACGAATCGGTCCTTGAACGCTATGAACTGCTCTACGAAGCCGGTATGGTCGCGGAAGCCCGCATCGACGGGCGTGAAGCGGCGAAACAGTGGAGCGATCTTCCACCTTACGGCACCCCCATGCAATTCGATCACCGCCGCATATTGGCGACCGCGATGAGCCGTCTGCGCGGCAAGATCAAATATCGCCCGGTTATCTTCGAGCTGATGCCGGAGAGTTTCACGCTATTCGAATTGCAGCGGACGGTGGAAGCGATCCTCGGCGGACATCTGCACAAGCAGAATTTTCGTAGGCTGGTCGCCACGTCCGGTCTCGTCGAACCTACCGGCGATATAAAGACCGCAACAGGCGGCCGTCCGGCCAAGGCCTACAGATTCCGCCGCCGTGTGATGCTTGAACGGGCGTCTGTCGGCGTTCGTGTAAAAGGTGGACGTGGTTAATGGAAAAATAATAATTGTGTAAATCTTTTGATTGTATACAATGCTCCTTCCATTTTCTCGTGGATTACCTATATATGAAGCGCAATTTTGGCAGCGATGTTGCTGGAGTGCGACAGGGCTTGAAAGCGCAGTTAAGCATAAAGCTGAAAAATGTTGCGCAAATGCCTTTGGCAAACAGGTTTTTTCCAGTTCTCCATGGGTGCATGGCTTCCAAAAATTAGGAAATATGGTAAGATACGGGCTTAAAGCACAAGAATGGTGATACGGGTATAACGCTGTTTTACCGCAGCGTACCGGCGAATTATTTTTGGCGTGCTTTGTGTGATCACTAAAAGTCAGGGATCGCAATGAAGTATCGTTTTTGTCGTTGCCTTTTGTGCTTTCATTTCGCGGACGCCGCCTTTCAGGGGCATGGTGGCGTTACCGCTAACAGCCTTGATGCGTAGGCAAGCCGTCTGGCTTGTGTCGGGACTGGCGGGACCGACCGGGTCGTATACGGCCAATGGCATTATTGCCAGGAAAGAAATGTGAGAACGAGTATGGCTGCAAAAAAGAAATCCACAGCACGGAACGGTTTTCGGACAGACGAGTACATCGTCTATCCCACTCATGGCGTTGGCCGCATCATTGGTCTCGAAGAGCAGGAGGTCGCGGGCTGCAGGCTTGAGCTCTACGTGATCAATTTTGAAAAAGACAAGATGACGCTGCGTGTTCCCGTCACTAAATGCGCAAGCGCAGGCATGCGCAAATTGTCCGACGACGCCATCGTTACCAAGGCGCTTGAAACGCTGCGTGGCCGCGCACGCGTGAAAAGAACAATGTGGAGCCGCCGCGCGCAGGAATATGAAAGCAAGATCAATTCCGGCGACCTGATTTCCATTGCCGAGGTCGTTCGCGATCTCTTCCGGTCTGACAGCCAGCCGGAGCAGTCCTATTCCGAACGCCAGCTTTATGAAGCCGCTCTCGACCGTATGGCGCGCGAAGTCGCCGCCGTCCAGGATGTCGATGAGGTCATGGCGATGCAGACGATCGGCGAAACACTCAACAAGAGCGCACGCCAGAAAGCTGCTGCGCTTGAAGCCGTGGCGCGCGACGAGGCAGCCTGAGCCGATAAGGAAATATTTGTCTTGCAGAAACGGCGGGAGCTTCTTCCCGCCGTTTTTGTTTTGCTGCAGCAAGAGTTGAGCAAATGGCGGTGCCAGATCCGTTGTGCCTTATAGGTGATTCATATCAACGCCAAATGATCTGACGGTCATATGATTACCATTACTGCATTGATTATTTGTGATCATGGAGAAGACCGATGGACGAAGCAATCAGAAGCAAAATCCTGACGCTGCTGGACGAACACCGGATCATGACGATTGCAACATTGAGGCAGGATGGTTGGCCCCAGGCAACGACAGTTGGCTATGTCAATGAAGACCTCACCCTCTATTTCCTTTGCGGTCTGGACAGCCAGAAGGCGAAGAATTTGGCTCAAGACGACAGGGTATCCTTGGCGATTGATCACGATACGCCGAATTTGATGGCGATTACGGGCCTGTCCATGGCCGCGCGCGCAACCGCAGTCGACGATCGAAGCGAGGCGGAAAAGGTCTTGCGCATGCTCCCGCAGAAATATCCGGAGCAGGTTTCGTTGCCGGTGGCAATGCCAACCCCGGATGACGTCCGCATATTCCGGGTGACGCCAACGGTCATCTCCGTGCTGGATTACTCCAAGGGCTTCGGACATACCGATCTCGTGACTTGCTGAGTGTATTTTTTTCAGAATGAAGGTGGTGACGGCAAGCAGAGAGAGAAGCCGATCCTCAATGCGAAAAGGCCTTTCCCGGCGACAGCGCGAACTGCACCAGCATCGTACTCTGGAAAAAATTGAAATTGTCGTCCGACATCAGAGTGATCAGGGTCTCGCCCGCCTTGTTGCGGCTGACGGCCATCGCTTCGAAATTGTCGATCGCATAGCGCCCGTCAGCGTCTAGCAAGACATCACCGTCAAGACGCGCGCCCGGTTTGATCTCGCTGGCCTTTACCAGACGAAGCCTGATGCCCAGCTTGAGCGACTTCCGGATAAAACTGCGCTCAAGCACCAGCAGGCTGCCATCGGAAAGGCTCTCAAGATCGGTCACGTCATAGGCGTCATACCGTTTCAGATAGAGCGGATGTGACTGATCGCCCGCAACAAGCGCGCCGGTATGGTCGCCATGCGCGTCAAGCTTCCGTTCCGCGAATGTGACCATCGCGCCGGAATATTTCCCGCCGCGCAGGATCGCAATGCCCTCGATCCCCTTATTGTCATCGAGCCCCGTTAGCTGTTCGGGTATATCCCAATAGCGGCGTGGAGTTGAAAGCCTCCCATCCCTGAAGGAGACTTCTTCAAGACGCTTGCCATAGCCCTCATAGCCGATCAGATAGCGCCTGTTCAGCCCATCGCCTTGCGCAGATCTGCCCGGCTCCAGCGCAACAATCGCTTCAGCGTCATTTTGCCAGACACCCGAAATCGGGGTGCCGTCCTTACCCAGCAACGCTCCGATCCGAACATCGCCTACGCTGGAGAGTTTGCCAGCTTCATGCTCAAGCCTGCCACTTATCCAGGCTCCCCTGTCGCTGACAGCCAGAAAGTGGCTTCCATCCTCGCTGACCGACATGCCGGAAAAGCCGCCAAACGCTGAATGATGCGCCGACAGGATAAGCCCGCCACGCCATTCCAGCATACCGAATTTGCTTTGCGCCGGGTCGAAGCGATTGAATTCAAACGGACGGCTGCGAACGTCGATAGCAACAGGCATAGCGTCGGGCAAAGTAATGCGGTGAGCAAAAACGAATGGTAGCCCGGATAGCGCGGCCAGAAACAGCACACCGCACCCAAACGCAAGACGCCTGCCAGCGCTCAAGGGAAACCAGGAACCTTTACGGTGCATGAGTCTATCTGCTGCAATCTGCATCGGCCGAAAGTGCAGTAATGTGAAGGTCACCGCAACCTTAACGGATTGTTTCGCTTAACAGGCCTTGCTTATCCCACAAGAATTGCAGATCAACGCGGCAAATCCGTCCGGCCCATCAGAAATTTGTCGATGGCATGTGCGGCCTGACGGCCTTCGCGTATCGCCCATACCACGAGCGACTGCCCCCGCCGCATATCACCCGCGGCGAAGATCTTGCCGCGGCTGCTACGATATTCGCGATCATTCGCCAGCACATTGCCGCGCTTGTCCAGATCGACCGACAGCTCGCTGATCATGCCTTCATGAACCGGGCTGACGAAGCCCATCGCCAGCAGCACCAGATCGGCTTTCAACTCGAATTCCGATCCCTCGATGCGGTTCATCTTTTCATCAACACGGATGCAATGCAACTTCTCCACCTTCCCGTTCGAGCCGGAGAAATGCGTGGTCATCACGCTCCAATCGCGTTCCGCGCCTTCGGCCTGGCTCGATGAGGTGCGCATTTTCAGCGGCCAGTCCGGCCATGTCATCAGCTTGTTTTCGTGCGCCGGCGGCTTGGGCATGATTTCAAGCTGCGTAACACTCGCTGCGCCCTGCCGGAATGAGGTTCCGATACAGTCCGATCCGGTATCGCCGCCGCCGATCACGACGACATGCTTATCCGTAGCAAGGATCGGCTCGACATCGCCAAGCGGTTCCTCGGAGAGGCGGCGATTCTGCTGCGGCAGGAAATCCATTGCAAATTCAATGCCCTGCAACTCGCGTCCTTCGATCGGCAGGTCGCGGGCATGTTCGGCGCCGCCCGCCAGCAGCACGGCATCATGCTCCGCTTCAAGTTCGCCAGCGGTCTTGTCCTTGCCAACATGCACATTGCAATGGAAGGTTACGCCCTCGGCTTCCATCTGCTTGACGCGCCGCTCGATCACCCATTTCTCAAGCTTGAAATCCGGAATGCCATAGCGCAGCAATCCGCCGGGATAAGCATTCTTCTCATAGACATGCACGTCATGACCGGCGCGACAAAGCTGTTGCGCGGCAGACAGTCCGGCCGGACCGGAACCAATGATTGCCACGCGCTTGCCAGTCTTCACTTTGGCAGGCCGGGGCTTCGTCCATTTTTCTTCCCATGCGCGCTCAGCGATCGTGTTCTCGATCGTCTTGATCGTCACCGGCACGTCTTCAAGATTGAGCGTACAGGCAGCCTCGCAGGGGGCCGGACAAACACGCCCGGTGAACTCGGGGAAATTGTTGGTCGAATGCAGATTGCGCGCAGCGTCTTCCCAATCGGCATGATAGACGAGATCGTTCCAGTCAGGAATCTGGTTGTTGATCGGACAGCCGGTGTGGCAATAGGGGATGCCGCAATCCATGCAGCGCGCAGCCTGCGTTCTGACTTCACTTTCCGACAGCGGAACGACAAATTCCCTGTAGTGATGCTTGCGCTCCTCTACCGGGCGGTATTCGCGATCATGGCGCTCAAATTCAAGAAAGCCCGTTGGTTTACCCATTGCTTTCCCTTTCTAAACTTGCGCGCATTCTTCTATCGCGCGTCCTTGTCCTTGCGCCGGGAAGGATTTGTCTTGCCCGGCAAATTTCACGAATAAAGCTTGCGCTGGCGTTCCTATTGCATGGCGGCCGGGACCTGCTCGTCACCGTATTCCGCATCGGAAGCGACGGTCCGGTTCAACTGTTCCAGAGCGCGGCGATATTCGACCGGCATCACCTTGATGAATTTCGGCAGATATTCATCCCAGTTCTCAAGGATGATCCGCGCGCGTTCGGAACCGGTGTAGTGGCGATGGTTTTCGATCAGATGACGCAGGCGGGCCGCATCATGACGCGTCATGTCATGGAACAGCTCGGGCCGCATCTGCTCGCCGTCAGAGCCGTCCTCATACGTAATGGCAACGTCCCCTGCCGCGATGCGCTCAAGTTCGACCATCGAAAGGTTGCAGTGTTCTTCAAAGCGGTCGTGCTCATCGAGTACATAGGCGATACCGCCTGACATGCCCGCTGCGAAATTGCGTCCGGTGTCGCCGAGAACGACAACCACGCCGCCGGTCATATATTCGCAGCCATGATCGCCGGTGCCCTCGACAACGGCAATTGCGCCGGAGTTCCGAACCGCGAAGCGCTCGCCCGCAATACCTCGGAAATAGCATTCGCCGGAAATCGCGCCGTAAAGCACGGTATTGCCGACAATGATGCTTTCTTCCGGCACGATGCCGCTATTTTGCGGTGGCCGCGCAATGAGTTTGCCGCCGGAAAGGCCCTTGCCGACATAGTCGTTGCCGTCGCCGATCAGGTCGAGCGTAACGCCTTTTGCGACCCATGTACCGAAGCTCTGGCCAGCCGTGCCGCGCAACGTAATCCAGATCGTATCGTCGGGCAGCCCCTCATGGCCGTATTTCTTGGCAATCACCCCGGAAAGCATGGCGCCGGTGCTACGATCGGCGTTGTTGATCGTCAGGTCGAGCTTGACCGGCTTGCGGTCCTTGATCGCGGACTGGGCCAGTTCGATCAGCTTACGGTCGAGCACCGAGTCGATGGGATGGTTCTGCCGCTCGCAATT